>DUTQ01000016.1 GCA_012841995.1 Thermoanaerobacterales bacterium
CCGCGTCATCTATTTAAAAGATGTGCGGGGCCGCTTTAAGCGGCTCCACGTCATCATATATCAGGGGGACAGTTCTTGTGATATATCGCTCTTCATGAAGTTTACAGTGTAGGTGGAGAAGTTACCCAAAAGATAAGGGCTTCTTCATCGGTTAAGTTCACATTTCTGTGAGGCTCATTACTTGGCATAAAGACCACATCGCCCTCACAAATCTCCCTTTTGGCACTTGGTGTTTCAACCCTTAACTTGCCCTTTATAACATAGGAAATTTCCTCTGTGGGGTGTTTTGACCATCCATCTTCAGGTATGTAACCATTAGCTGCAACCTTGGCAATACCAGCCTGACAATGTACAGCTCCCTGCTCTTTTGAAACCAACAAGTTCAGTGTTGTATTTAGATCCAAATCTGATTTTTTAACTACATGCATTTCTTCACCTCCAATTTTTAACAGTTTTTTGCAACAACTTTTTTCCACTTTTCCGGAGTAAATTGATCAGGCGCATACTGTGCCTTTAGATAAATGAGTATATAATACAAACCTCCACTTACAATATAGCTCTGAACTGCAGGTATTCCCCAAGGCTTAACATATTGCGTATAATATCCTAATGCTGTCCCCACAGTCATAGCAATTGTAGCCATAATATTCCAGCCTTCTCTATCCTCCCATTTCTTATCGTGTATTAAAAAGTAATCTGTTGCCATAACAGACCCGATAGCTGGGAAGAAAAGGGCAGTTAAATACAGAAAATCCTGGAATTTATCTAATATCCCTGCCAAAGCAACTATTAAAGCTACTGCGGTTCCAGCTATTGTCATATACCTACGCTGTTTATTTGTGCTCATGTCAAACATATTACATAAAGAGAGGCCTAAAGAGTAGCAGTTTACCAGCTGTGATGTCCACTGTGCAAGCCATAAGATAATAAAGCCCCACCATCCAAAACCCAGGCTTGTCATCAAAGCAACAATATCATATGTCCCGCGGCCTACACCCATTACTGCTCCCATTATGAACAACACAAAGCCCACAGAGATGACGCCTAAAGGCACCAAAAAGCCATCTTTTCTGGTAGGCCGTGTAAACCTGGAGTAATCCGCAAAACACACAAATTGGGCAACATTTGCCCCAATAATAGTGCTTACGGCCTGGGCAAACAACATATCGTGTTTTGGATTTAACGTTAAAATTTGCTGCCACCCGGTACCTTTAATAGACAAATAGAAACCTGTTATTATGAGCACCATTCCAGCCGGCACAGCCACATAATCTGTCCACTGCATGGAACTGTAGCCGATAATAGGGGGAATTGCAAACAAAACACCGGCAACTATTGTTAAGATAACCCAAGCGGTAACATTTGTAGTATAATCAATTCCAAACATGGCACAAAGCGCATTACCGGTGACAGCGGTTTGTATAGCCCACCAACCGCCCATCATGATTATTACCGCAAGAGAAACAATAATCCTGGCCTGTATAGCACCAAATGCAGACCTTGCGATAACCGATGAAGATCTTCCTGTCATTGCACCGAGATAGCTGTTAATGCCATCCCCAAGCCATGTTATAATAACGAGTCCAATGATTATTGCAAAGAGCATCTCATATAGAGTAAAGCTTCCAATGAGACCACTGCCGACCATGATGACAGGAATACAGAACTCACACCCTGCATAGACCATAGCTGGTGAAACCCAGCTCACTCTTTTTTCTAAGGGAATAGCCTCAAAACCAGCCTCTTCATCAAATATGCTTTGATTTTTATTTTCTGTCAACTAATTCACCTCACATTTAATTTTTTTTTCTAGCACTTGTAATTAACCGGGAAATTTAAAAAAGATAAACACCTCCAATTTACAATAAAGTAAGAATCAACTACTCATTTCAATAAATTCTGAAAAATCAACACACACTCATTTATTAATTTCAATAATAGTGATATTAAGTGTACCATGGCAAGCACATGTGTTCAATATTACAAAACGACAAAAAAATTTATTTTTTTTATGTACAGATAACAAAGTAAACAAAAAAATATTTATTGATTTTTTAAAAACAATGAAATATAGAAGGTTCTTATCAAAAATGTGCTTGACTTTAATCAATTGATTTTATATAATAATCGAAATACTTTTAAATTTGATTTTGGAGGCTTAAAAACCCATGGAAAATCTTAGCGGAAGGATATTTGCAGAACTTTATTACTTTTTTAGCCAGTATTACCTTTACTTTAGCACTGGTTATTTGTTCTGCAAAAAAATAGTCTCTTCTGCAAGTGGGATTTCCGGCGGGTTTATTTATAAGCTGTCACCAGATGTCAGCTTATAACAGTTAAACATATCATTTTATATCTTTATTGGATAAAAAAGAATCTCACTTAGTGAGGTTCTTTTTTGTTTTTTAATAAAATTTATTTTTAGGAGGAGAAATATGATAGTTGTTATGAAGACAAAAGCGAATCCTGCGGATATCCAAATTGTCAAAAACAAAATATTAGATATGGAGCTTGAGGTATATGAATCCATAGGTCTGAACTATCACCTTATAGGCATTGTTGGAGATACCAGCAAAGTTGATGTAGAAGTTTTTACAAGGATTCAGAGTGTGGAGAAAGTTATTCAAGTACAGGGCCCCTATAAAAAAGCCAGCAGGCTTTTTCACCCGGAAAATTCAATAATTTCTGTAGGTAATAACACCATTGGCGGCAATAAGCTTGCAATAATTGCAGGGCCTTGTTCTGTGGAGAGTGAGCAACAAATAATCGAGATAGCTGAAAAAGTAAAAAAGGCAGGTGCGGGCTTCCTAAGAGGTGGAGCTTTCAAGCCTCGAACATCTCCATACAGTTTTCAGGGTCTTAAGGAGAGAGGATTGGAGCTATTAAAATATGCCCGTGAAAAAAGCGGATTGCCTATTGTTGTTGAATTGATGTCAACAGATAAGTTAGACCTCTATGAAAGGGATGTAGATATTATTCAGATAGGTGCAAGAAATATGCAAAACTTTGATTTATTAAGGGCTGTGGGCAGAACGCGAAAACCCATTTTGTTAAAGAGGGGCTTTTCTGCCACTATTGAAGAGTTTCTAATGGCAGCCGAATATATTATGGCAGGAGGAAATGAAAACATCATACTATGTGAAAGAGGCATTAGGACATTTGAAAACTACACTCGAAACACCCTTGACCTGAGTGCAATACCTGCCATTAAAAAATTAAGCCATCTTCCGATAATAGTTGATCCCAGCCATGCATCAGGCATATGGTGGATGGTGGAACCCCTTGCCAAAGCTGCTATTGCTGTAGGAGCAGATGGCATAATGATAGAAGTTCACAACGACCCTACTAACGCTTTATGTGACGGCAGTCAGTCAATAAAACCTGAAAAATTCCAACACCTGATGGGCTGTATCAGAGATATAGCCAAAATACAAAACCGCGAAATATAGAGGTGATTAGATGGATTACTCAGACTTTAGCATTACAATCGTAGGCCTGGGTCTAATAGGTGGTTCCCTTGCAATGTCAATTAAAAATCGGTTAAATCCGAAGAATTTATGGGGAATAGACGTAAATGCAAATGCATTGGATTATCTCGAGAGTGCAGGGATTATCCATCAGGGCTTTTTATCCGCAAAAGAACCCCTGCAAAAATCCGATATTGTTTTCATCTGCATATATCCACGGGAAACCGCAGAATTTATCAGGCAAAATATGGATAACTTCAAGCCGGGTGCCATCATAACCGATACAACGGGCATTAAGGTGCCTCTCATTGCCGAGATAAGTCCAATTATAAGAGATGACATAGACTATATCAGCGGACACCCCATGGCTGGCAGGGAGAACAAGGGACTGGAATTTGCCCGGGAAAATATTTTCGATGGCGCAGATTATATAATTACACCTACGGCAAAAAACAAACCAGAAAACATTGCACTAATAGAAGGCATTGTAAAGAAATTGGGCTTTGGCTATGTAGCCCGGCTTACCCCTCAAAGGCATGACAATATGATTGCTTTCGTAAGTCATCTCCCTCACATCATCACTGCGGCCATGGTTTTAAACCCGATTATGGAAAAGGAAAACCTGTATATTGGCGGCAGTTTCCGGGATATGACAAGAATAGCCCACATAAACTCTGATTTATGGGTACAACTGCTACTGGATAATTCGGATTGCGTTATGGAACACTTAAAAGTTTTCGAAGACAATATACATGATTTTAAAAAAGCTATAAGCCACAAAGATCAGAGCCGGCTGAAATTTCTGTTGGCAAAGGCGTGCAAGCGAAAGGAAAGTCTTGATTTAAGCGTAGATGCTAGAAACAAATCTGGAAAATAAAAGTCATATCATGTATTATTGAAAAGGACATGATTTATAAATTTAAAAAAGTGCTAAAAGATATATTACAGACTAATTTTTAAGAAATAATAACAAGTAGGTGTTGTTAATGAAAAACCTAAAGGTGTCACTGCCTTGCCCAAAAGGTAAAGTCTTGGTCCCTCCCTCAAAAAGTATAAGCCACCGTGCGCTAATATGCGCAGGCCTTGCTAAGGGAAAAAGCATTTTACAAAATGTGGCATTTTCTGATGATATCAGTGCGACTGAAAAAGGTATGATGACCTTTGGCGCAAAAATCGAATATATTGGTAATTACATAAACGATAAGGCAAATAATATCGCCGTAGCGGGAATCAAAACCGAAAGCATCAAAGACGGACTGGTGATAGACTGCAAAGAATCTGGTTCAACCCTGCGCTTTCTGATACCTATTGCTCTGGCTTTTGGAAAACAGGTTACATTTACTGGCAGTAAAAGACTTTTCCAAAGACCCCTTGATGTATTTTATAAGATATTTCAACGGCAGGGCATCAGCTATGCCGTTGAAAAAGATAAGCCCTCCTTGACTGTTTTGGGTAAACTAAAGCCTGATACATTTGAAATACCCGGCAGTATAAGCTCTCAGTTCATATCCGGATTGCTTTTCGCCCTTCCGCTCTTGGAAAATAATTCAAATATTGTAATAACCACCCCCCTTGAATCAAAGGCTTATATAGACCTTACAATCGATGTTTTAGAAAAGTTCAACATAAGTATAGAAAATCGAAATTATGAACAGTTTTTTATAAAAGGCAACCAAACTTATAAAGCAACTGATTACTTAATAGAAGGAGATTTTTCCCAGGGTGCCTTTTGGTTAGTTGCTGGCCTTTTTGGTGACAACATCACCTGTCTTAATCTTGATATTGATTCAAACCAAGGGGACAAGTATATAATTGATATAATCCGTAAAATGGGGGCAAAACCCATAATAGGCAAAAATTTTATCAAAATTGAATCATCGCCGACTTTTGGCACAACAATCGATGCCGCACAATGTCCTGACCTTGTGCCGGCGGTTGCTGTACTTGGCGCTTTAAGCCAGGGGACCACAGAGATAATAAATGCCGGCAGGTTGAGACTCAAAGAATCCGACAGGTTAAAAGCCATATCTTCAGAACTTGGCCGTTTAGGAGCAAAGATTGCAGAACTTCCTGACGGCCTTATAATAGAAGGCCAGAATATGTTAGAGGGTGGTATTGTATACAGCTGGAATGACCACAGAATAGCCATGGCACTTGCAATATCCTCTGCCAGATGCCGCAGACCGTTGATAATAAAAGGAAGTGATGCGATAAACAAATCCTATCCGGGATTTTGGAAGGATTTTGTGGAGTTGGGAGGTCAGATTGATGAGCTTGACTTTCGGATATAATTAGAGATAATATGTTTTAAACCCTTGCCCTAAATGAGGTTTAGGGCTTTTTTCTCATACGTGAAGGATATTTTAGATAAAAATTGGGTGGTATTAGGTGCCGTAATATAAAATAGACAAAATTTTTCAATTTGCTTAAAAATTAAGCAAAAAATAAGGAGGACATATTATGGCTGAATTGCTTGTGAGTGATGCCTTTTTGTTATTAAAACACGATGGAGTTTATTGGGCAGCTGGCCAAAGAGGGGGAAACAGGCTAATAAATTCAGTGAATATAACTGAAATTCCTGATTGTTATGAGTGGTTTCAAAAAGGTGAAATGGTACTGACTACTCTATACCCCTATAACACTATGGATGAAAAAATAAAGTTTATTAAGAACCTAAATGAAGCAGAGGTTGCTTGTTTGGGCATTCATCCTGGAAAACATGAATCATTTGACTTGCCCGAATATTTGAAAGTGCTTGCAGACTCATTTAATTTTCCTATATTTATTTTTGACAGAAAAGTTCCGTATTCAAGGATAATTAAGAAAATATATGAATATCTTTTAAACAAAGAACAGATTGCATTAAAAAAAGAAAAAGAAATCAACACCGCTATGAATCAGATACTTTTATCAAAAGGCGGCATAAAAGAAATAATCGGAAAATTAGCCGATATTATTAATCTCGATGTATATTTATTGGATGAGAATTTTAAAGTGATGGAAACGTCAACAAAAAAACACAGTAATATAAGATTTCAAAATTTACTGCCAGATCTACAAACAAGGTTGAGAAAGAATGTGGATAAGCTCCAAACCATTTTATATGAAGACCATATGGCAATTGTTTTAGCAGTAAATATAAATAAATATGTAAAAAATTTTTTAATAGCCTTTGGAAAGAGGCCCTTGACAGACAAAAAACAAGAATTATGTGAGATTGCCTTTATGAGTGCGGCAACAGCATTGAAAATGGACATACTAAAAACCTTATCTGTTATAGAGGCAGAACAAAAGCTTAAACAAGGTTTTTTTGATGATGTTATGAGCGGTTATTATGATGATGAATTTTTACAAGATCGTGCTAAGGCTTTAGGTCTAAATATATTTGAAAAAAATTTTGTTATTGTTATTGATTTTAATTTTAAAAACAACTTACCAAATAAAACAATACATAAAGATATTGAAAGTTTAATACGTGATTCTTTTGGGTCTATTAAAAGCAGAATCATTCTCTCAATTAAAAAAAGTAAAGAATGGATATTCCTTATTGGTTTCAAAAACAAAGAATGCAAGGGAGAAATGCTAAATAAAGAAATCCTAAATCATATATTCAAAAACATTCAAGATGAATTCTGCATTAAAAAATCACCGATAAGTATTTATATAGGAGTAAGTTCAGGAATAACAAAGATTGTAGATCTTAAAAGAGGTTATAAAGAGGCTAGATTTGCAATTGAAATGGGAAATAAAATTTTTGATAATAACAATGTAATCTATTACGATGATTTAGGGATTTATAAATTAATATCAATACCGGATAAGGTTGAAGATATATTGGTGGATAATGTAATTCGAGACATATATGAATATGATAAAGATAAAAATGGAAATTTGCTTGAAACCCTTGAAAAATATTTGGATTTTAATGGTAGCATAAAAGATGCTGCCGAGAAACTATATGTTCATCCAAATACCGTCAAATATCGAATGAAAAGGATAAAAGAAATAACTGGTGAGGATTTATTTAACGATGACCAAAAAAGATTATATTATCATATTATGGTCAAAGCTTTAAAAATTTTAATATAAAGACGGTTTGACCGTCTTTTTTTAATACAACTTTATCTTAATGTTTGCAGTAAGGATAATTGTATTGTCCCATGAAGATAAATATGTTCAATATTTTTGTACTGGCAGGATATTTTAAATATTATGAAATCATATATAATTTAAACAAAACTAACAATACAAATTATTTTTACAAAAAGAGAGGCGAATAAGAAATTAAGAACCCAAATATTCTATAATAAATTTAATAAGAGGGAGGAAATAAAATGGCAAAAATACTTTGGGTAAATCCCCTGGTAACTGATGACAGTTTTGATATTCCTTTAAAAGAATCATTAGAACAGATAAAACAGCCGGGAAATGAAGTAGAAGTTGTATCAGTAAAAAAAGGGCCGAGACATGTGGAGTATAGATATTATGAGGCTTTAGTCCTTGCTGAAAGCCTGCATATTATCAAGCAAGCAGAGAAAGATGGCTTTGACGCTGCAGTAATGGGGTGCTTTTATGATCCTGGCCTTCATGATGCAAGAGAAATAGTAGAAGATATGGTAATAACCGCACCTGCTGAAACATGTATGCACCTGGCGGCTACAATGGCACATAAATTTTCCATAATTGTTGGCAGAAATAAATGGATCCCGCAAATGATGGATAATGTAATCTTAAATGGAATGGAACGAAAATTAGCCTCTTTTAAATCCTTGGGTTTGGGGGTGTTGGATTTTCATGCAGATGAACAAAAAACTATGAAACTAATTAAAGAAAAAGCCAAAGAAGCAGTTGTAGAAGACGGAGCTGAAGCACTGATATTGGGGTGCACTTTCCAATTTGGATTTTATAAAGAAATACAAGATTATGTAAAAGTACCTGTATTTGACGCCATTATTGCACCTTTTAAATATGCAGAGTTCCTTGTTGAACTAAAGAATAAATTTGGATGGACATATAGTCAAATCGGCGGATATGAAACACCTCCAATTTCTGAAATTAAACAATGGAATCTGGAGGAAGACTTTAACATCAAGGGTCTGTGGGAATAGTATTTATCATTTCGGCTATGTATGATATATTATTGATGGCATGGCTCAATTGGCTTAGCATTCCCGTAATGGCGGTTCTTATAACCCACCAACTGCTATTACATATAACTTGCTTTACATAAACCATAGCTGGGGAAACCCAGCTAACTTTTTTATAAAGTTTTAATAAAAAAGGACACTATTCAACATCTTTTAGTGTTTTCCCATAAAAATAAAATAAATTTTTATCTGTCATTGATATTGGATGGATATAATTTATACTATATTATAAATAGTAAGACAATATAAACAATCAAGAAATTTTAACACAGATTAATTATTACAAGAAAATTTAAAGACTATAATTTAAAAATATTTTACGGGAGGTATTAAAATTGGCTCATCGAATAGCGATTGATATCGGTGGAACCTTTACTGACTATGTGGCAATGAACGAAGAAACTGGGGAACTTATCGTAACAAAAGCTTCCTCTACACCCAAAAACTTTGCCGATGGTGTTATGAATGCAGCTGAAAGAGGAGGTATTCCACTTGAAGATGCTGCATACCTGGTTCATGGAAGCACCATAGTTATAAATGCACTTACGGAAAGAAAAGGAGCAAAAACAGCTTTGATTACCACAATGGGATATAGGGATGCTCTGGAAATAGGCAGAGCAAATAGGACCGACATGTACAACTACTATTATACCAAGCCAAAATCTTTTGTCCCAAGGAGATACAGATTCGAAGTTGAGGAAAGATTAAACAAAGATGGAGATGTTCTCTTACCTTTAAACGAAGAAAATGTAAAACAAATAGCCGAAAAATGCAAACAAGAGGGAATCGAAGCA
>DUTQ01000146.1 GCA_012841995.1 Thermoanaerobacterales bacterium
CTCACAAGTTAACTCACGCCACTGGCCCAGATCTAAATCTTCATCAAGCTCAAGAGGTCCAATGGAAAGGCGCTTTAAGTATACTACTTCCTTGTTTCGCGCCTGCATCATGCGCTTTATTTGGTGAAATTTACCCTCATATATCTTTACCAAAGCCGTAGATTTATCTCCTGCCTGGAGAATCTCAAGCTCTGACGAAAGGGTTGTAAAATCCCCAAGACAAATTCCGGCATTAAATGCCGAAACATCTTGCTCGTCCAATCTCCCGTTGACCTCTACGTAATAAAGCTTTGGGACCATGTTTTTTGGTGACAGCAATCTGTGTGCCAACTGCCCATCATCAGTCAGTAAAACAAGGCCTTCAGTGTCTATATCAAGTCTTCCCACAGGGAATAAATCTCTATGTGAGTATTCTCCATACAAAAGGTCTATTACAGTTGTTTCCGTTTTATCATAAGTTGTGGAAAGCACTCCGGAAGGCTTGTTTAACATGATATATATATTTGCTTTATAATCCAGTATCCTTCCAGCAACCTCAATAATATCTGTTTCCGGGTCAACCTTTGTCCCCACGTCCAAGACAACACTATTGTTGACCATGACAGAGCCCTGTTTTATTATTTTTTTCACTTCTTTTCTTGTGCCATAACCCGAATTGCTCAAGACCTTATCGAGCCGCTGTATATTTGCTGACATATAAAAACCACCTCATTATGTTGCATATATCTATATTATACCTAAAGATATAAAAAAAAGAATGGTTTTTAAAAATCTAACCATTCACTGTTTTTGCTGTGAAGTTTTTTCATCTCCTCGTGATTCCCAGAACAAGCTTGTCATGACCTTGAAAACCTCTTCTTTTTCTTTATCTGAAATCTCTTCACAAAGAAAAAAATTCTTGATGCTTTTTATAAACTCATGTTTTTGCTGAGCTATAGCTGTTTCATTATCAGAGTTAATTTTTCCTGCAACATCAGGAATATTAGTTCTGCCCAACAGATAATCTAAAGACACATTAAAATAGTCCGCTATCTTGATTTTTATTTCATCACTGGGGACACGCTTGCCTGTTTCATATTGTGACAAAGTAGTATTACTTATATTCAAATAGCGAGCCAATTCAATTTGGCTTATCTCTTTATTTTCCCTTAATTCTCTCAAACGTTGACCTAATACCAAATTAACCTGCATAATAACTCTCCTTAAGGATATACTTTTTTTATTATAGCAAATTTTGGAACAGAATTTACAAAAATCCACAATATGAAAAAATAATATGTTGATTTTTTCCCAGTGTAAAGTATAATTGTAATTATAATATTAAATTTAGTTGAGTTAATTTACTAATCGCAGCACAGGGAGCAAGATATTGAAAAACAAACAAAAACATATAAGTCAATTGTGGCAGGAAATAGAGATTTTGAGAGAACAGCTTGAGCTTATGCTGAAGGATTATAAAATAGACGAAGATGTGATTAAAAAAAGTCGTGAATTGGATTTGCTAATCAATGAGTATATAGAACTTAAATTATATAGAACTTAAAAAAATAGTCGACAAAACCCTGTAATAGAGATAACTAGGTGAAGTTTGGAATTTCCAGCTTCACCTAGTTGTTTTATAAGTGATCTTTAAAATATAAGCAACAAGCGAGGCTGTAATTGCCCCGCTGCATCAATTGAATTACTTTCCTCATAATGGGATTAAGAAGAAAAACAGGAAGAAAACCGGTATTATCAGCACGATTAGTATAGGAAATACCCACCATAATAATTCTTGTGACATTGATAATCCTCC
>DUTQ01000017.1 GCA_012841995.1 Thermoanaerobacterales bacterium
AAACAAAAAACTAGTCCCTACAAATACAACTGGAGCAGGGCCTGCAAAGTACTACAAAATTCCTGGGGCAAAGGGAGCTGTTGGATTTATTTCTGCCATCAGCAATCACTTTTGCGCATCATGTAACCGTATTCGGCTTACAGCAGATGGCAAACTCAAACCATGTCTGGAATCCGATATAGAGATCGATATAAAGAATGCATTGCGGGAAAATAAGGGCAGAGAGGAACTTCAGCGCTTATTCAAAGAGGCATTAGCAAAGAAGCCCACTTGCCATCATATGAGACCTGATATAGATACAAATCACCGACGCAAAATGTGGCAGATAGGAGGATAATCATGGAGTTTACACATTTTAATGAAGAAGGCCGGGCAAGAATGGTTAACGTAGGTGACAAACAAGACACCAAGCGAGTTGCCATAGCCCAGGGAAGTATACAGATGAAACCAGAAACATTAAAAATGATAGTTGAAGGAAGGGCCAAAAAAGGCGATGTTCTGGCAGTTTCTCAGGTTGCAGGCATAATGGCTGCAAAAGAGACAGGGCGACTTGTCCCCATGTGTCACAACATTTTTTTAACAGGTGTTGATATTAAATTTGATATTTGTGAAGAAAAGAGCACAATAGATGTTGAAGCTACCGTTACAACCACAGGTAAAACAGGCGTTGAGATGGAAGCCTTGACTGCGGTGTCTGTAGCATGTCTTACAATATACGATATGTGCAAGGCCGTAGATAGAGGCATGGTAATTAAACATATATGCCTACTGGAAAAGAGCGGTGGCAAAAGTGGCACATTTAGGAGAACGGAGGTTTTATAATGGGTAAAATAATAGCAGTATGTAAGAGCAAGAACAAAGGTGAGCGAAAGGTAAATATAGGGAAGGCCAATTTAGTGGAGGGCTTTGGTTTAGAGGGAGATGCTCATGGTGGGCCATGGCATAGGCAGGTGAGCCTTCTTGCGCAAGAGAGTATTGATAAAATGGTGAAAAAAGGATTAGATGTAGGACCTGGAGATTTTGCAGAAAACATAACTACATCAGGAATAGGTTTGGCTAGTTTGCCAATAGGGACAAAGCTAAAAGCTGGAGAGACCCTACTTGAAGTTACGCAGATTGGAAAAAAATGTCATGCAAAATGCGCTATTTTTGAGATGGCCGGAGATTGCATAATGCCAAAAGAAGGCATTTTTACAAAGGTAATTGCCGGTGGGAGTATTTGTGTGGGAGATGATATTGAGGTGTTAAAATCGTGATTAGAATAGGAATAATAACTGCAAGCGACAGAGGTGCTCGTGGTGAAAGACAGGATATCAGTGGAAAAGTTATTGAAGAAGTTATAGGAGATATTGGTGCAAAAGTGGTAGACTATAAAATTGTATCTGATGACATCGATGATTTAAAAAACGCTATGATAGAGATGTGTAAAAAAGGAGCAGATATTGTATTTACAACTGGTGGCACAGGGCTATCGCCACGCGATAATACCCCTGAAGCCACTCTTAAAGTTATTGAAAAGGAAGTTCCCGGAATACCGGAGGTAATGCGTCAAAAGGGGCTTGAGAAAACACCCCATGCAATGCTGACAAGGGCTAGAGCCGGTATCCGTGGAAAAACATTGATAATAAACCTCCCCGGCAGCCCTAAAGCAGTTCGGGAAAACCTGGAAGCCATAATTCCTGCCCTTGCCCATGCTGTTGATGTTCTCCGAGGATCTGTTGTGGATTGTGGTAAGGATAAATCACACTAATGTTGCATAATTTTGTTTTAATATGGTAATAAATATTATAACGGAAGCTTTTAACACTTTATTTTTTGATTAGGCATCCATTTGATACTAAAGGATTTACAAATTTTAGCAATTCTTCATGTATTTATATAAAAAATTGAGATAAATGAAGAAAAGTCACGTTTTACACATTTTATCCAAGTAAATTGAATAAAACGGGAAGTATGTCACAATAAACCAAAAAAACCAGAATTGATTTTAAACAAATCTTTGTATATCATATTATTTGTAATTAGCACTCGCTGCTATTGAGTGCTAATAACTTGGGAAACAATTTAAAGGAGGGGTATAAATGAATATAAAACCATTAGGAGATCGCATTGTCATTAAAGTTCTGGAGAATGAAGAAAAAACAAAAGGTGGCATTGTTTTACCTGATACTGCCAAGGAAAAACCTCAAAAAGGTGAAGTTCTCGCAGTAGGCAGTGGTGAAATAATCGACGGCAAAAAGGTTCCATTGGAAGTTAAGGTTGGGGACAAAATTATTTATTCAAAATATGCCGGCACTGAAGTTAAATTAGA
>DUTQ01000147.1 GCA_012841995.1 Thermoanaerobacterales bacterium
ATGGAGTTTTGGCCCAACAAAAGTAATATTTTTGCTGAAATCGCTATTGCAGCTGAAAAACCTGTGGCATATTTATAAACATAAAAACTGTTGTAAAAATGTGGTATTCTTGCCCATTCGCAATCTATTTCATCGTCGATATGAATGCCGTCGCCAAAATATTTCTTATTCAAGTCTCTGTATATTTTTTTTAATATTTCTTGATTTATCGGTTCTCCCCTTTCTACCATTTCATGAGTCAGCTTTTCAAACTCCGCAAACATGGTTTGCCTGTATAACGTACCCTTAAACTGTTCCATGAAATGATTTATGAGAAACATCTTTTCCCTCTTATCTTCTGCCTTGTCAAGAAGATAATTAATTAAAATAGCTTCATTACACGTAGAGGCAACTTCAGCCACAAATATGGTGTATTCTGAATATATATATGGCTGATTTTTAAAAGAATAATAGGTATGCAGCGCATGACCCATTTCATGAGCGATTGTAAAAACATCATTCAGCTTGCCCTGAAAGTTTAAAAGTACATAGGGGTGAATGCCATATGTACCCCACGAATAAGCGCCGCCCGTCTTGCCGCGGTTTTCATATACATCTATCCACCCTGAAGTAAAACCTTCTTTTAAAATACCAATATACTCATCTCCCATTGGCGCGAGGCCATCAATAACCATATCCTTTGCTTGCTCATACGTAATTTGCTTATCCAGATCCTTTACGAGAGGTACATATAGATCATACATGTGAAGGTCTTTGACCCCTAATGCCCTTTTCCTCAAATCTACATATCTGTGCAATAGATCAAGGCGGCTGTTTACAGCCTTAATTAGATTGTCATATACATCAACAGTTACATTGTCCTGGAAAAGAGAAGCTTCTAGACAAGAATTAAAATTCCTTTGCTTTTTATAGAACACATCGCTTTTAATATTGGCTGCAGTAGTAGCCCCTAAAGTGTTAATAAGCCCCTCATAAGTACTGTAAAGTGCTTTAAACGCTGATTCTCTTACCCGGCGGTTTTCACTTTCCATAAACGTCATATATCTACCTTTGGTAAGTTCTATTTCTTTTCCATCTTCATCTTTTATTGTGGGAAATTTTATATCTGCATTGTCCAGCATCCTGAAAATATCACCAGGTGCTTGCGCCATTTCACTTGCTTCAGCCAAGATTTTCTCGGTTTTTGCATCTAATATGTGGTCCTTCATCCTTACCAAATCACTGATATAATGTTCATAAAGATTAAGTCCGGTATCTTTTTTTATGTATTCTTTTAAAGTCTCTGCGGACAGGCTGATTATTTCAGGTTCTATAAATGAAAGACGACTTGATACTTCTACAACGAGTCCCATTGCCCTATCCGCAAGGGCTTGAAATTTTGCATTAGCATTGTCCTCATCTCTTCTCATCCTGGCATAAACAAAAAGTCTGTCAACTTTTTGACCAATTTCATCTTTTAATCTTAACACCTTCAATAGATTTTGGGGTGAATTAATTTTCCCCTCATACTTTTCTAGTTCATTTAACTGGTCTTTAATATCTGCAAAATCCTTTTCCCATAACTCATCATCCGAATATATATCTTCAAGTTTCCACTTGTATCTACGGTCAATCTCATCTCGAGAAGGCAAATTGTCCAATATCTGTCATCCTTTCATATTTTTAATTAAATAAGCAAAACTGGATTAATATCCATATACTATTATACCTTTTAAATATATTTATAAAAGAAGTATATTCAAATTCATATGGCCGCTTAACTTTTTGATGGTAAAACTACTGGTTAAAAAAGGTGGTTAAAATAAATGAGCAAAGTTACCGTGCCTTCAGTCGGCTCAAAAGATATGAGTTTTAAATAAACTTTGTTTTTTAGCAAAGCTTGCTATATGTATGATAAGATTAGGCTTTTACTAAAAATACATAAGATGGCTTTTA
>DUTQ01000018.1 GCA_012841995.1 Thermoanaerobacterales bacterium
CAGAGAGTAAATATTTATGTTTCGATACTTATACTACTAATTATAATAACTATAGGCGTAATTTTTGATATAATAGGAATTGCCGTTGCTTCAGCTAATGAATCCCCCTTTCATTCAATGGCAGCTGATAAGGTTCCAGGTGGCAAAGAAGCGGTTAAACTTATTCGCAACGCTGATATCGTTTCTAATATATGTAATGATGTTGTTGGGGATATTTGTGGCATAATTAGTGGCGCTGCAAGTGCGACTATTGTGTTAAAAACAATATCGATTTTTAATAATGTTAAAGTTACTGTCTTAAGCGCTGTCATAGCAGGAATAGTATCTACTTTGACAATAGGTGGAAAGGCAATTGGTAAAGGGATTGCAATCAAAAATTCAAAAACCGTAGTATATAATGTAGCATTGGTGTTACATATTTTAAAAAAACGCCTTAGAATAAATCTATTTAAAGACAACAAAAAGCATTAGACACTACGAGGTGAATAAGCTATGAAAGATTCCAAACAAAGATTAGACTGTCTATTAGTACAAAAAGGTCTGTTTACAAGCAGAGAAAAAGCGAAGGCAGAGATCATGACTGGTAGTGTATATATCGATAATGTAATGATAGATAAGCCTGGCACTATAGTAAATGTGAACAGTTCAGTTTTTGTTAAACAAAAATCTATACCTTATGTGAGTAGAGGCGGACTTAAGTTGGAAAAAGCATTAAAAGTCTTTGATGTTGATATGAAAAATAAAGTTGCAATAGATATTGGTGCTTCTACTGGTGGTTTTACAGATTGTCTGTTGAAAAACGGTGCAAAAAGAGTCTATGCTGTCGATGTTGGATATGGCCAGCTTGATGTAAAGTTACGAAATGATGAAAGGGTTATTGTGCTTGAAAGAACAAATGCTCGTTATTTAACACTGGATGATATCGGTGAGACAGCAGATGTAATTACAGTAGATCTATCTTTTATTTCGCTAAGCAAAGTATTTCCGGTTTTTTCAACCCTTTTAAAGGAAGATGGCGATTTAATCACCTTAATTAAGCCTCAATTTGAAGTTGGTAAAGGAGAAGTAGGGAAAAAAGGAGTTGTCAAAGACAAAGCCTTGCATGAAAAGACAATAAACAATATTGTATTATGTGCAAGACAAAATAACTTTTTTATACAAGCCTTGGATTTTTCACCTATAACAGGCCCTAAAGGCAATATAGAATACTTAGCGTGGTTTAAAAATTCCCCGAAGGGTAAGAGACCTATTGATGTTGCAGCTGTAGTAAAAAAATCTCATGATAAACTGATAAAATAGGAATCACCATAAACCCAATGAATACATTACAATATTTTGTAGTCGGGGCTTTTTTCGGGGTAATTTGTTTGTTATACATAATAAAACAATATAAGCGATATAAGATTAAAAAAAGACTTAAGAGGGCTAAAACTGGAGAAAGTAAAGCTATAAGCTTATTAAAAAAACAAGGATTTGAAATTCTGGAACTACAAAAAGAAAATTATTATAATATTTTAGTTGACAATAAACCTTATAAAGCATCAGTGAAAGCCGATATGATAGTAAAAAAGCGCAATAAAATCTATGTGGTTGAAGTAAAAACAGGAAAAAAAGCTCCATCTCCTAAATTACCGGCAACCCGTCGACAACTTTTAGAGTATTATATGGTTTATAAACCCGATGGCTTACTATTAGTCGACATGGAACAAAAAAAAATAAAAAAAATAGAGTATCCTATAGCACATTATTCCCATGCAAAAAACATTCTATGGTTTATAGGAGTGTTTATAGTTGGATTTATTATAGGATTTTTGACAAGAGGTGATTAAAATTATGAATACTATAGGCCTTGTTGCAAATATCAGCAAGAGTGCTTGTATTCCAATTGCTAACAAATTATTAAACTGGTTTAATAAAAATGGGTATGCCGTGATTGTTGAAGAGGACCTAGCAAAGCTTTTAAATAGATATGACTTGGCTGTGGCATTTAATAACGAGAGTTTTGCTGAAAAAGTAGATATTGTTATTACTCTTGGGGGAGATGGGACACTGCTCAGAGTTGCTAGAACTATGGCTAAGTTTAATATTCCAATCCTAGGCATTAATTTAGGTCGTTTGGGTTTTTTAACAGAAGTAGAAGTATCTAATTTATTGGATGACTTATCCCGTCTAAAGGAAAAAAAATTTTCTATTGAAAATAGAATGATGTTGCAAGCCTATGTTATAAGAAACAAGCGTATTATAAAAGAATTTATAGCATTAAATGATGTAGTAGTTACAAAAGGGCCTTTTGCTAGATTGATAATATTAAAAGCCAGTGCAAATGACGATTATATTGATACTTATCCGGCAGACGGCCTAATAATTTCTACGCCAACGGGTTCAACAGCATATTCTCTATCTGCCGGAGGTCCAATAATAAATCCCAATATGGAACTAATAATGCTTACACCAATTTGCCCTCATACTCTACAAAGTCGTTCTATTATTTTTTCAAAAGATGATACCATTAAAATAAAGGTAATGGCAGAACACCCCGAGATTATGTTGACGGTAGATGGTCAACAAGGGTTTAAAATACTGCCAAATGATGAGGTGATTGTTAAGAAAGCCAATTTTTTTACAAAGCTTATTAAAATTAGCAATAGAAGTTTCTATGATATACTTAGAGATAAATTAACAGAGACAAATATCTATGAATAAAGAGGTGAGGACATGAAAGCCAAAAGGCATATGAAGATTCGGCAAATAATAAGAGGAAGACCAATTGAAACTCAAGAACAATTAGCAAATGAATTAAAAGCTGAGGGCTTTAATGTTACACAAGCTACAGTTTCTAGGGATATAAAAGAACTTAGATTGATAAAAGTTTTGAGAGACGACGAAAGATACTGTTACGCAGAACCAAGTAAAGGTTCTTTTGTATCGGAAAAATTGTTTAGGATGTTTAAAGAATCTATTACAAGCATAGACTCTGCGGAAAATCTTATAGTTATTAAGACTCTATCTGGAACTGCTTCTGCTGTAGCAGAAGCTATAGATGGCCTTGATTGGAACGATATAATAGGGTCTATAGCAGGTGATAATACCATTTTATTAATAGCTAAATCAAAAGGAGCAGTAAAAAAACTGTTAAAGAAATTTGAAGAAATAATGAGATAAGGAGGCAGATTAATGCTCCTTAAACTCTATATAAAAAACTTTGCTTTGATCGACGAGTTAGACTTAACATTTAAAAATGGGTTAAATGTTTTAACGGGTGAAACAGGAGCTGGAAAATCCATTATTATTGATGCAATAAGCATGATTATTGGCGAAAGAGCTTCAAGCGAATATATAAGGTCTGGTACCGAGAGTGCAGAAATAACAGCATTGTTTGATTATAATAATGAACAGATTAATATTATTTTGAGTGAAAATGGCATTGAATCAGATGGAGATAATATTATTATAAGCAGACAGCTGACAGAGCAGGGGAAAAACTATTGCAGATTAAACGGCAAAATAGTTCCTGTATTTCTTTTAAAAAAGATATCAGAACATTTGGTTGATATACATGGGCAACATCAACACCAATCATTGTTTCATAGTAAAAATCATCTTAAAATACTTGACTCGCTAGGAACAGAAGAACTGATAGAATATAAAAAAACAGTAAATCAACTTTATAGAGAGTATTTATACTTAAATCGGCAGTTAAAAGATGCATTAAAAAAATATCATGAAATTGAAAAACAAAAAGAAACAATCAAATTCGAATTAGACGAGATTGAAAAGGCAAATATGAGACCTGGAGAAGATAAAGAGCTTAAAGAAAAAAGTGAAATACTTCAAAATGCTGAAAAAATTTATAATGCATTAGAAATAGGATATAGCTTACTTTATAGAGGTAATGAAATGCCTTCAATTATTGATAATTTAAACAGGCTTATAATTTGTTTGGAAGACATAAAAGACTGTTTCAAACCAATTAATCCATCATTGGATTTTTTTAAAAATTTATTATTTGAGCTTGAAGATCATGCATCAACCTTACGAAATTATAAAGAAAAAATAGATTTTAATCCTCAAGAATTAGACAAACTAGAAGCAAGGATGACAACAATTGACAGACTTAAAGCAAAATATAATATGAGTATAGATGATTTGCTAAATTATAAAGAACAAATAGAAACGAAATTAGCTCATGTATTAAACGTAGATGAAGAAATTTTAAAACTAAAAAACAAACTTAAAAAAGTTTCATCAGAATTAGTAAACTATGCTAATAAGCTTACAAACTCTAGGAAGAAAGTTGCAAAAAAACTGGAAAATGATATCGCAAAAGAATTAAACGAGCTTGGTATGAAGAATATAAAATTTTTTGTTAATATTTCAAGGATACAGGAAGCTGACGGCCTTTTAGTTAATGACAAGAAATATAAAATAACAAATGACGGTTTTGATATAGTGGATTTTTTGATATCCACAAATCCAGGAGAGCCCCTTAAACCACTAGCCAAAATTGTTTCCGGTGGAGAAGCATCTCGAATCATGTTAGCTTTAAAAAATATTTTAGCAAAGGTAGACAATATCCCGTGTCTTATATTTGACGAAATAGATGCTGGAATAGGTGGTAGAACAGCTCAAATCGTGGGTGAAAAATTGGCAAAAGTTGCAAGAACCCACCAAGTTTTATGTGTTACCCATTCTCCTCAAATTGCTAGTATGGGCGATTATCATTTTTTAATTAAAAAACAAACTTCTAAAAATAAAACTACTACAACAGTAAATCAAGTTACTGGTAAAAACCGAATAAGAGAGTTAGCGCGGATGCTAAGTGGTGCTGAGATTACGGAAAAAACTCTGAAACATGCTGAAGAAATGTTACAACTTGCAGATCAACTTAAGAAAATATAATAAGCCGTTTAGGCTTATTTTTTTTGCAAAAATTACTCCGTATAGAAAAGCTTTTTAAAGGTTATCTTATTTTTCAGACCTATTTTTTTGATTAAAAATAAGGGGTGAAATTTTTTGCAAAA
>DUTQ01000148.1 GCA_012841995.1 Thermoanaerobacterales bacterium
TGATTCCTTTACATTTCGCATCAAGCAAATATTCAAGTGCATCACGATGTCCTTTTAAAGTCCACTTAGATTCCTGTTCATGCATCATAAAGATGTCTATTACATCTCTATCAATTTCGTGGCGTGCTTTTTCCACACTTTGCTTCATACCCTCATATGTATATGCATAAGATTTTGTAGAAACAATTAGTTCTTTATCCGATTTTTTAATAGCCTCTCTAATGTAAGGATAGTTGTCGTAAAACTCAGCAGTATCTAAAAAGTTAATTCCATTTTCCATAGCTGCCACAATGACATCTGAACCCATTTCTATTGATAAATTAGCTTGCAAAGGACTTATTGTCAAGCTACCAAAACATAGTTTAGAAACTCTTATGCCTGTATTTCCTAAAATATTATATTCCATAATTTATCATCATCTCATTTAAAAAAATAAAAGCAAGTCAAAACTTGCTTTTATTTTTTTATATAATTTTTCAAAAGCTCTTCAAGCAATTCATCTCGTTCTAGTCTTCTAATTAAATTTCTTGCATTATTGTGACTTGTTATGTAGGCAGGATCACCGGATAGCAAGTAACCAACGATTTGGCTTATAGGATTATACCCTTTTTCTTTTAAAGCATCATATACATTTTGAAGGATCTCTCTAGTATCTAACAGCTTTTCTTTTTCAACACGGAATTTCATGGTTTCTTCCATAAACTCCCCCATCGTAAAACCTCCCTTTATTTCTCTAATTATATATTCTATGATGATTTTTAAATTCCTTCATAAGTAATATATTTCATGCCATATCTTAAGATATTATCTGTGGATTGCTCTTTTTTTATTCTCAAATTCACTAACAATGTCCGGCACTGCATTTAAAGCATCATTCAGTTTTGCGGGTTTTTTTCCTCCTGCTTGAGCAAAATCAGCTCTTCCACCACCGCCTCCGCCAACAATACTAGCGACTTGTTTTATTATTTTGCCTGCATGATAGCCTTTATTAGTCAAATCTTTAGAAACAGCAGCAACTAATGTTACCTTATCTTCACTAGAAGAACCTAGTACAATAATTGAAGATTTCAATCTTTGACGTAGAACATCACTCATATTTCTAAGATCATCAATATCATTTGCATTGACTTTATAAGAAATTACCGGTATTCCATCAACAATTATTTTGTTTTTGATTATATCATCAATTTGATCATTGATATTTCGCTGTCTTAGAGATTCAATTTCTTTTTCGTAATCTCTTATCCTTTCAAGCATTTCTTTGATCTTTTGATTTACTTCTTGGGGGTTAGTTTTTAGCAAACAAGCTACATTGTTTAAATCATTTAGAACAGCATTAAGATAATTTAATAAACCAGTCCCTGTTACTGCTTCGATTCTTCGTAAGCCAGAACCTATGCTTGATTCACTGACAATTTTAAAAAGTCCTATTTCTGAAGTACACTTAACATGTGTACCACCACAAAGCTCTTTACTATAATTTCCTATACTTACAACCCTGACATCTTTACCATATTTTTCGCCAAAAAGTGCAACTGCACCATCCTCTTTTGCCTTTTCAAGGGTTGTATTTTTAACTTCAACAGGCAAATTCATCAAGATAATATCATTTACTTTGTTTTCAATTTGACAAATTTGTTCAGGAGTTAGTGCATCAAAATGTGTAAAATCAAATCTAGTCTTATCTTCATTTACTAAAGAACCAGCTTGGTTTACATGTTGGCCTAAAATCTCTTTTAGTGCCTTATGTAAAATGTGTGTTACACTGTGATTCCTAGCAATATTCTTTCTTCTTTTAACATTAACCTTTGAATAAGCCTTCTGTTTTAAGGTTATTGAGCCTCTTTCAAGTTTTCCTATATGATAAAACTTTCCGTCCTGCGTTTTGCGAGTATCAGTTACAATAAATTTAAAATTTTCATTTTCAATAGTGCCTGTATCGCCAACTTGACCTCCAGATTCCCCATAAAACGGAGTTTTGTCCAATACAACAATAAATTCTTTATTAGTATCGTCAATACTTTCAACTAGATCGTATCCGTCCAATAATAATATTATTTGACATTCTGATTCTAAAACATCATATCCAATAAAATCTGTAGGTGCAAGAGGAGCAAGGAGTTTGTAAACTTTATCGATCTTATAAGTCCCTTTTTGTGAAGCCTTTGCTTTTTCTTTTTGTTTTAGCATCAACTCTTCAAAAGTTTTCGTATCTAACGTAAACCCTCTTTCATCAGCCACATCTTTAGTTAAATCAAGGGGAAAACCATATGTATCGTATAGTGTAAAAGCCATTTCACCGGGAATCTCATTTTCCCCATCTTTTTTTAGTTTGTCTATTCCTTCGTAAAGTATCTTCAAACCATCATTTAATGTTTCACTAAATCTTACTTCTTCATGTTTTACTACTTGTTGAATATATTCAAGATTCTCCTTTAATTCCGGGTATGCAGAACTCATTAAAGAAACAACCTTTGGAACAATTTTATACATAAAGGGTTCATTTAAATCTAATTCTCTGCCATATCTTACAGCTCGTCTTATAATTCGCCTTAAAACATAATTTCTCCCTTCATTGCCAGGGAGGACACCATCTGAAATTAAAAAGGTCATTGCTCTTGCATGATCAGCTATTACCCTAAATGGCAATCCTTTTTCATCTTTAAAATAATTTTTCCCGGAAATATTTTCAACAAAAGCAATCAATGGCCTTAATAAATCTGTATCATAATTACTATAAACACCTTGCATAACTGTAGCTATCCGCTCAAGGCCCATACCCGTATCTATACTTGGCCTTGGCAAAGGAGTAAGTTTTCCATTTTTATCTCTATCATACTGCATAAATACAAGATTCCAAAGCTCCCGCCAACGGTCACAATCACACTTGCCTAGTTGACATTCGCTAGAACAACTATATTTTTCTCCTCTATCTATATATATTTCACTACAAGGCCCACATGGACCAGTATTTCCCATACTCCAAAAGTTATCTTTCTCACCTAAACGGACAATTCTATCAGCAGGAATCTTGGCTATTTCTCGCCACAACTCAA
>DUTQ01000019.1 GCA_012841995.1 Thermoanaerobacterales bacterium
AAAAGGGTGCAAAGGCTGAAGTTTCTGAAATATTTGAGCGAAATGGATTGATTCCCAAAGCTCGTTTTACTACTTGGGATGATTATGCCATTATGTCAATGGTGGAAAGTGGACTCGGAATTAGCATAATCATCCCAAGTAGTAAAACGAGCTTTGGGAATCAATCCATTTCGCTCAAATATTTCAGAAACTTCAGCCTTTGCACCCTTTTCCAGAAGCATAAACGGATAATCACAAAGTGAGGTCACCGGGAATTTCTCACAATCCGCCAACGGATGGTTTTCCGGCAAAATCACAAGCAGTTTATCCTGTTCTAAAAAGACCGCCTCCAAGTCCGGGTGAGTTGGTAATCTTAGAAAGCCGCAGTCTACACGACCGTCCAGAATCCATTCCTCAATTTCTGTATAATCACCAAGTAGTAGTTCATAATCAATATTCGGATAATCCTTCTGAAATTCCTTTATGATATTCGGCAGCCAATGGGTAGCTACACTGGAAAAAGTACCAATACGTATGAGACCAGATTGCAGACCGTTTAATTCATCCACCTGAATTAGCAGCTTTTGATACTCTTCACATACGCGTTTTGCATAAGGAAGAATCCTATGACCATCCGAGGTCAATCTTACTCCTGTCCGGTCACGCTCCAATAGAGAAATCTTCCATTCTTTTTCCAAATCGTTAATCATTCGGCTAATAGCAGATTGAGAATACGATAATGCGTCAGCTGCTTTTGTACATTGATAGGCAGTTTATTGCTCATAATCTTGTTTAAATTAGGCGGTAATAAAATTGACATTTCAAAAAACAAACGTCATTTCTTTTATCTCGCTATATCAGGTATCGCAATGGGAGTAAGCTGGATGTTCCTCTACGAAGCCTATCAACAAATCGGCGTTAGTATCGCCTCACTTGCCTATTACTGTGGGCCGGTAATTGTCATGGTTCTTTCCCCATTGCTGTTTAAGGAAGAGTTTACGCTGCCCAAAATTGCAGGATTTGTTGCCGTCCTCTGTGGGATTTTACTCATAAACATACAGGCGATTCATGATGGGAAAACAGCCTGGGGCTCTTTTGTGGAGGTATGTCTGCCATCATGTATGCATTCATGGTCATCTTCAATAAAAAAGCGCACAGCATAACAGGAATGAAAAATCCCATGCTTCAGTTAACTACCAGTTTTTTAACTGTAGCCGTTTTTACAGGCTTTCGACAGGGTTTTATCATTCACGTTTCTCAAGGTGATTGGATTCCGATATTCATACTCGGATTACTTAACACCGGGATTGGATGTTACCTGTACTTTTCTTCTATTGGTAATTTGCCTGTACAGACGGTAGCTATCTGTGGATATTTAGAACCTCTTTCGGCTGTTGTTTTTTCCGTTTTGTTTTTAAGAGAAATACTGCTGCCAATCCAAGTTCTTGGTGCAGTATTGGTTATCGGTGGTACAGTATTTGCGGAAGGTATGCTCAATCGAAGAAAATCCAATCAACAGCATTACACTAATTATCAGTGAATTCCAAAGCACTGGGAGTCTTTTATTATACTTACATAATCTTTCTATTACCTGACTATGACATCTAATCTGACCACTTAATTATCCATTCTTGACATCGATATTACCATCTCAACATGTCTTGAGGTGACAATAAAGATGTCATAAAACCTCAAGATTTTTACATCTGTGTATATGGTCAGTTTTTCGTTTAGTTGTTGAGATAAATATCAACTCATTTATAGTTCTTAATACTTTTTACTGAGCCTTTTATAAATGATGATTCCAATGATATATCGAAATACTACGCGTCCGCCTAAATACAAAACAATCAAACGAGTATCGTTTATAATTTCTAAACTACCAAGAATAGAGAATATAATGATGGAAATTAATAATGTTTCTTGTTTGCATTTAGTACAGAATAACGGGAAACTCAAAAGTGTTGTATCCTGCCGCAATTTTATTCGCGCTTTATTTTTAAAAACATGGCAAAACAACCATTACTCTTTGTCCATGGGCTTCACCTCAATCTATTTTATTTCAACACAAATTTTTGTTCTGTTAGGCTTTTTAATTCTGTATCATTAACTACAAAATATGATGTTCCTTGACGGAATTCCGTTGTGCCGGGTAAAATAAAAGTCTCAATCTCCTTGATGTTTATTTTATTCAAAACCTTTATATCTTCGGAAATTTTTGCAGAAGGATAATTTGTTACAACATTTTTTGAAAGTTCGTTATACAATCCACTTATTTCTGCCAGATACTTAGTGTCGATTTTTTGCTTTATAAGTTCCATAATAAAATTTTGCTGCATTTGCACTCTTGCAATATCGCCTTCGGGATAACCCGAGCGATAGCGGACTAATTGCTCCGCTTTTACACCATCCAATATTTGTAATCCTTTTTCTAAAGATATATGTAAGTTCTGCGCAGGGTCATCATAAAGCATATCAAAAGGCACATTAAACTCCACGCCACCTAAAATATCTATAATATTTCTAAAACCTTCCAAATTTATCCTTGCGTAATAATTAACGGGTATTTCAAGATTATTGGTAACTGCATCAATTATTTTTTGATCATCACCACCAGTCATTAAATGAGCTATTTTATTATCTTGCTTATCTGTTGTAATAAGGGTGTCACGGGGAATTGACAATACTGCAAGACTGTTATCAGTTCTATTAAGTGATAGCAACATTAAAGTATCTGCACACATTTGCTCACTACCGTCAACG
>DUTQ01000149.1 GCA_012841995.1 Thermoanaerobacterales bacterium
AACAAATCTCCAGAAACTACAAATAGATTGCATTGCTCATCATTTGCCATTTGAACCATTTTATCTATTACATCAAATCTTGACTCGATTAAACTATCCCTGATACCTTCCGGATAGCTGTTAAACTTCATTCCAATATGTAAATCAGCTGTATGGAAAATCTTAAGCGTCAAATTAAACCACTCCCTTCATTTTTAATTTGCTTAGGAGTTTGCCATCATCTATATATGGGCATACCTTCGTTTAATCCTCCTTGTCCATAATTCCACACATTGCTTTGATTTCCTCCATAAATTATAATGTATCGCCAGAATTGCAGCATATTTTCTTTGCCCACGCCTTGTTTTCGTTATCTTTTCATCTCGCCTGTTATATGTTAGCATGGAATATATTGAAGACTTGGCAAAACCGATTCTTTTTCCTGCTGAACCCTAGTCATACTTATTTGGAGGCTTTGGCGGCACTTGCGAAGGGCCGACAGGTCAAGAGCCTATTAAAGATAAAGCGAAGTTGCCCAGGCCTTGCCAAGCAGCCGATAAGATGGTGGCATCAAAATTTAGTAAATCACAATTAATAGGAGGCATCTAACTTGACATTATCACCATTTATAAAATGGGCGGGGGGCAAACAAAAGGAACTAAAATACATAATTCCCAATTTTCCAGATAAATTCAATAGGTATCTAGAACCTTTTGTTGGCGGAGGAGCTGTATACCTGTCTATTGATATGGTAAATGACTTATATATAAATGATAAATCTCCTGAACTCATAAATCTCTATATGGCAATTAGAGAACAAGATAAAACTTTCTTTGATAAATTACAAGAAATAAATAATAGCTGGATTGCTTTGGAAGATACTGTTTTAAAACACGCCAGTTCCTTTATGAACATGTACAAAGATTATTCAAATGGCATTATAAACGGAATGCAACTACATGAATTAATTACAGAATTTATGCTTAATCATTCTCTAGAGTTTATCAGCAGCTTATATATGTCTTTTAACATAAATTTAAATAACTACATCAAAGAGATTGAAAAAAACCTAATAAATAAAACTATGAGAATGAAAAAAATCGAGGCCAAAAAGGGAAGGCTCTGTGAAGATGATATTCTAGATAATATAGAATGTGCTTTTAAGAGTGCTTTTTACATGCACTTTCGCTATCTTTATAACAATATCAATGAGTTAAATATAAATAAATCCATTTCAACAGCCATATTTTATTTTATCAGGGAATACTGTTTTTCATCAATGTTTAGATACAATAAAAAAGGTGAATTCAATGTCCCTTATGGTGGTATATCATATAACAGAAAAGATTTCTCCAAAAAAATTGAGTATCTAAAATGCGATAAGCTAGTATCTCACTTAAAAAATACTTCAATCTTTAATCTTGATTTTCAGCATTTCTTCAGCGTTGTTGCCCCTAGTAAGGGTGATTTCATGTTTATAGACCCACCATATGACTCAGATTTTAGCACATATGCAAATAATGCCTTTTCTCAAGCTGACCACAAGAGATTGGCAGAACACCTATATGCTACAGATGCTTATTTCTTATTGATTATCAAAAACACGGATTTAATTCATAGTTTATATTATGATAAAGGTTTTAAAATCCAAGCATTTGATAAAAAATATCTCGTTAGCTTTCAAAATAGAAATGATAAAGATGCAGAGCACTTAATTATTACAAATTATTGAAAAAATCAGAGACACTTAAAGTGCCTCTTTTTTATTTGATATCCATACTCAATCAAGTCTTTTTCACATATTTTCTTGACACTCTTCATAGTACTCTATAATATATTTATCTAACTTTTGACTTATTTTCAACAAAATCTCTTTGCTCATATTCATGAGTGTTGCATTGTTAAGTATGTTTCTGGCAATTTTTATCTTGCTTTCTATTTCCATATCCCCACTCCCTAAAAATAATTCACTCACCATTTTACATTAAATACCGGCTTATTGCAAATAATAAATATAGGCATATTGCAAGTTCAGATACTCTCCAAAATTCGATAAAGTAGTTAAACGTAGGGAGTGGATACATTGACTCGTAAAGTAAAAATAGATAACATAGCTATTGGGAAAAGGATAAGAGAAGAAAGGGAAAAGCTTGAGCTTTCAAGAGAAGAATTCGCAGAGATTGTTGAACTCTCTGACTACTACATCGGACAATTGGAGCGTGGGGAAAGGCAGATGAGCTTGCCCGTTTTGGTGAATATCGCCGATTGCCTGCATATTTCTTTAGACTATTTAATCTTTGGGAAAATACCCACCAGTGAAGGCTTGGTTTGCGAGACTCAGGATATTTATGAAACTGATGGCAAATTGAGTAAAATAAATGACTTGCTAAAAAAATGTTCCGACAAAGAACTTGAATTAATTAGTAAACTCATAAAAACTATTATTCCTTATATCGGTAAAAATTAAAGTAATTAAAAACAGTTTCACGATAATAGCAAGTAAAGCAGTTTAAGCCCATACTTATTTTTAAGCTATAAACTGCTATTTATGTTTTTTTAAATTTGTTAGTAGATACCTGCTCCATATGTTTTGGATATATCTTTTTCTCCATTAATCAATATAATACTAGAAACAACTAATACAATGGATAATAGCACATTAGCACCTAACAATCTTTCATCAAGGAATATATAGGAAAGAAACACCCCAAATATGGGTATGGTAAATTTATATATATTAACCTTCCCAACACCATTATACTTAAGTAAAATTGTCCACATGGAAAATGCTGCTGCTGATATGAATCCAAGATAAAATAGTAGGCTATAACCTTTAATATTAGAAACCAATCCTCCTCCCCCACCAATAAACCCTGCAGCTATCAAAAAAAGAGAACCAATAAACAATTGATAGCCTGATATTATGAAAGGATTCATTCCTTTTGCAATTTTTTTAGTATATATGCCTGCAAATGCACCCAACAAGCTTGAAATCATGATAAAACCTTCTCCCGTAAGTGTAAATCCGCCTTGAATACTAGCCCCACCCATGTTTACAATAGCTACACCTATAAATCCCAGTATTACTCCTATTGTTTTTTTAGTAGTGAGCCTATCTTCTTCAAAGAAAAAATGTGCAATTATTACGGAAAAAAACGTGCTGCTGGCATTTATTATAGCTCCTTTTGTCCCGCTAGTATTGGAAATACCTATGTAAAAAAAGGTATACTGTATTGCTGTTTGCATTAGACCTAATACAACCAACTTTAGGCGATCTCTTTTTTCCACTTTTAAAGGCCTTTTCGTTACAATGCAAAAAAGAAATATCATCATTGAAGATATGAAGAATCTAACCCCTGCAAACATTATCTTTTCAAAAGTATCCCCTGCGCCTATTGAAAATAATTTGTATCCCATCTTAACAGATGGAAAAGCACTTCCCCATAACAGACAACTAATAAGTGCTAATATCATTATCATATAGTTTTTGGTAAATATGTTTTCGCTTGTATTTTTCAAGATATCTCCCCTATTTTAATTGAAATAAAATTTATG
>DUTQ01000150.1 GCA_012841995.1 Thermoanaerobacterales bacterium
CGAGAGAACCGGGGTGGACGGACCGATGGTGTATCAGTTGTCGTGCCAACGGCACAGCTGAGTAGCCAAGTCCGGCAGGGATAAGCACTGAAAGCATCTAAGCGCGAAGCCCCCCTTAAGATTAGGTATCCCACTCGCAAGAGGTAAGACACCGGGAAGACTACCCGGTTGATAGGTCAGAAGTGTAAGGGCTGTGAGGCCTTGAGCTGACTGATACTAATATGTCGAGGGCTTGACCCAAGCCCAAACTCACTGTGTAGTTTTGAAGGTGTAAACAACCTATTGACAGCCATGAATTAGGATGTTACAATTAAAAAAAGTTGAAAACAATTTTTTGGTGACATTAGCGGAGGGGCAACACCGGTTCCCATCCCGAACACGCAGGTTAAGCCCTCCAGCGCCGATGGTACTTGGGGAATTCCCCTGGGAGAGTAGGTCGTTGCCAAATCTAATTTTAATCTTCCTTTATAAGGTAGATTTTTTAACTATATAATGGTTTGACTATCGAATATTTTGGATAACAAAGCAAATAAATCTGATTTTTAAAAGGTGTGAATAATTTGAAAGGAAATGTAGCTGACTTTACTTCTGGAAGCATTCCAAAACACTTGATACAATTTTCAGTTCCTCTTTTTTTAGGGAATTTACTACAGACATTATATAATACTGTTGATACAATTTGGGTTGGAAAATTTTTAGGTCCAAACGCGCTTGGAGCTGTATCAGTGAGCTTTCCTATTATTTTTGTGTTGGTTTCACTGGTAACCGGGATCACAATGGCTACAACTGTGTTAGTTGGACAATATAAAGGCGCAGATGACGAAGACATGGTTAGTAAAACAATTGACACTTCTATGTTTTTAATTACTGTTGCCGGGATCGTTATGTCAATAGTAGGTGTAGTCTTACACAAACAAATACTGTCTTTGATGAATACACCTGATGAGTTGTTTGAAATGGCTTCTGGGTATTTAAATATTACTTTTTTAGGCCTTGTTTTTGTATTTGGATATAATACAATCAGTTCCATTCTCAGGGGATTGGGAGATTCTAAAACCCCGCTCTTGTTTTTATTTTATACAACTTTGATAAATATCATTTTAGATCCTGTTTTTATTTTTGGTCTCGGGCCAATCCCAAGGATGGGGATAAATGGTGCAGCATTAGCTACAGTTTTAGCTCAAGCAGTATCCTTTTATCTATCAATAAGGTATCTAAACAAAGCAGAGCATCTAATTTCGGTAAATCTGATAAATATTAAATTTGATAAAGAGATAACTAAAAAGATCTTTACAATAGGGCTACCAGCAGGTATTCAGCAGGCTGTAGTGGCTTTGGGTGCAACTGTTGTTATGTCAATTGTCAATACGTTTGGGCCGATAGTTGTTGCTGCATATGGAGCAGCAAATAAAATAGAATCCTTTTCATTTATGCCCTCAATGTCCTTTGGCCTTGCATCATCAGCTCTTACAGCACAAAACATCGGTGCTGGTAAATTTGATAGGGTAAAGGAGATTCTGAAATGGTCCTCTATCATGGCTATGACGGTTGCAGCGGTTGGTGCACTTATAGTTTCAGTATTTCCGAAAACGCTCCTTGCTATGTTTACAAATGACGTAAATGTACTAAATTATGGGGCAGGTATATTAAAGATATTGGTATTATCTTATGTGCCTTTTTCAATGATGTTTGTGACACAAGGTATAATAAGAGGTGCGGGAGATACATTTATAACAATGGTTATATCAGTGTTTTCTCTATGGCTTGTAAGAGTTCCGCTGGCTTATTATCTTTCTAAATTCACATCATTACAGAGCAACGGAATCTGGGTGGCTATTTCCATAAGCTCAGTAATTAGTGCAGTATTGCACCTCATATATTATTTTACTGGCCGATGGAGAAAAGGTATGATCACAACATATGAAAACGATTATAATGAGATATCGGAACTAATAGATAAAGATTAAGTGCAAAAGCAAAGTATATTTTGAAAAAAAACAAATTTTTATGGAGGGTCTTTTTTTGCTTAAAGAGAACATAAAGCTTGCAGAAGAGATGGAAGACTTGTTTAGATTGATGAATAAATGGACAAAGTGCATTTCAAAGAGAAATTTTAGGGTAGATGACAGTTCTGATATAACTTTGAGCCAATATCGTCTTTTACAAATATTAAAAAACCATGGCCCATGTCGAATGAGTGAGCTTAGTGCACATATTAAGACATCTCTTGGAAGCTTGACATCAATGATAGATAGATTGGTTGAAAAACACCTTGTTGAGAGGTTTTTGTTGCCAGAAGATAGAAGGATGATAATGGTTAAAATCACATCATCTGGCCACATGGTATTGGATGATTGCAGGGCTAACTTTATAAGTATTATAGTTAATAACTTAAACAAGATTGATGATACTGATATATTATCTGTTGAACAAGCTATAAACCAATTGCGTTATATAGTAAATGAGTATTTTTTAAAACAAGAAGATCACTGTTAACATAATAAAAAAGTTTATGCAGGACTTTTACTTCTCATGTCGAAAGTTTTAAACAAGGCTTTATGTTATGTTTTGAAGCCTATTAATGATAGGGAGGTAGAAGGCAATGCTGACAAGAATATGTGCCGGAGGAGTTGTCTTTTCGGGGGATAAGGTGTTAATTTTAAAAAATGACAAAGGTGAATGGGTGCTGCCCAAAGGAGTAATTCGCCCGGGAAGACTTGCTCAGGAAGTAGCAATAGAAAGAGTTAAGATCGAAGCAGGCGTGAATGCCAAGATTGTTTCATGTGTTGGTGAGACCTGTTATGAGTTTTATTCTGTTACAAGACAAAAGCCTGTATGTAACCAGATCACATGGTTTTTGATGGAGGCAATAAACGAAAACTGTACCCCTAATTTGAAACTAGGTTTTTCAGAAGGGGGTTTTTTTGTAATTGATCAAGCAGTAAAGAAAATAACATATAGTCAGGATAAATCTTTGGTAAGACTTTCATATAAAAAATATCGTGATTACGATAAAAAAAGTGAGGTTGTATCTTAACATGTATTTTCCTGAACTGCCATATTATCAACCTTTCTGTTTTACCAAAAAATAAGTGTCTGTTGCAAAAACAAAAGATTATAAAAAATGACAAGTAATAGCGGTGAACGCATTAATATTAATATGGGAACCCTATTACTTGTCACATTCTATTTTATCAATCTCTGCAGCTTTTAACGCTATATCGTCTTTTTGAATTATTCCCTTTTCTACTAGAACTTCAATTAGGCTTACAAGTGCCAATGTATTCTTATAATCGACAATTTTCATGTCACTTAACTTTGCAATTATATCAATATTATCCACAAATATCCCCCCAAAAAGTTTTATTTAGATTCTAACCAAAGTTAAACAATATATGCAGTGAAACTAAATCTGGTTCCGGGATAGAAAGTAACTACGGTAAAGATGACGGAACCTCTCCTAAAAGCAAGACATGTTAATCTAAAGCTTGACCCTACACACTGCCCCTGCTACGTTTGATCCTTGTAGAGAGGAATTGCTGCCATAGTTAAGGTAGAAAACAAAAAAAGCCCTTTTAAGAAGGCTTTTTTTCATAAAAATTAATTTTTTGAAACATATTCTATGGCACAATATAGCTCATCCCGCTCTGGCAAAACGATTGGAATTTTGCTGCCATTGGACACTATGTATTTATCTTTTTGTGTGATTGTACCTATAATTGTTGCAGGTATATCCATGGATTTTAAAGAGCTTAATACCCTGTTACCGTCAGGGGTGCAAATAAGCATAGAGCCACTGGAGATAAGCCCTAATGGGTTTATCTTAAAAGCCTCACAGATTGAAATTGTTTCAGGTAAAATAGGGATGCTTTCTTTGTAGATTTTTATACCTACACCTGATGCCTGGGCAATTTCACAACAAGCGCCTAGCAATCCGCCCTCTGTAATGTCGTGCATTGCGGAAACCCCGGCTTTTGCCGCCACAAGTCCATCTGATATAACACTTATTTTGTGGATAAATTTTTGTGCAGTTTTAATTTGCGATTCAGGTATTTTATCTATTAGGAAATTTTCAAAATCTGTTGCTAAAATGGCAGTTCCTTCAAGACCTATTGCTTTTGTTACTATGACGTCATCGCCAGGCTTTGCTCCTGAAGATGTGACAAAGGCGTCTTTTTTAGCAACACCCATAGCAGTAGTGCAGATTACTGGCTTTGTGACGGCAGCTGTAACTTCACTGTGACCACCTAAAACCTCGATTTTAATACTTTTTGCAGCTTCGTGAATTCCCTTCATTATTGCTGTAAGTTCACCTTGAGTGGATCCTTGAGGCAATAACACAGTTGTTAGTATACCAATCGGTTTTGCTCCACATGCGGCTATATCATTACATGAAACGAAAACCGAAAGCCATCCACTGTGATTGTCAGCACCGGTGATAGGGTCGCAAGATATTACGGCCACCTGTGAACCAAAATCAATTATGCTACAGTCTTCACCAAGTCCTGAATGGACAAGAACTTCATTTCTTTTAGTTCCAAGAAACGGATACACACTTTTTTGCAAGATATCTGGCGGTACTTTTCCGATTTTCAAGTATTTTCACCTCTAGAATTTATCTTCATCATTGAAAGAAAGGTTTTTTAACCTATCATGTAAAAACAGGGCAATTACTGCTCCTGCAAGTACCTGGACAAAGTCACCTGCAAGTTCTATGGGAACAGCGCCCATACCAAACATATGTCCTGCAACTATTGCATATCCTGTCATCATTATAATTGCACCTGCTGCAACGCAAATATGTGGTTTTAACTTTTTTTGGACAAGGCTACCTACTATAAAACCTTCCAAGCCCTTAATTACAAGAGTAAAAGGGGCCCACATGGGGTAACCTCCTATTATGTCAGCTAATGCTGAACCCACACCGCCTATAACTGCTCCTTCAGTGCCGCCATATATTAAAGCTGTAAGATATATTATTGATTCTCCTAGATTAAAGTAAAGATTAAAAGTCGGCACCGGAAAACGAAGGATGCAAGTGGCTATTATCAATAGAGCCATAAAAAGTCCCAGAAAAGCTAATTTTTTAATTTTTTCGTCCATAAAGCGACCTCCAAATGTAATGTCAATATGATTATAACATAGCAAAAAAGAAAAGAGAATGCTTGATGTGTGTGAAGTACAAAGCTCTGTTGATTTTCTGAAAATTATTGTATATAATATAGGCAAGTACAATAAGATAAGACAAATGTGATGAAGGGGAAAAGTATGTGTAGTTTTCTTTAAAAGAGAGCCGGCGGTAGGTGCAAGCCGGTAGAAAGCTTCACAGAATTCCGCCCCAAAGAGCAGTGCCGATGGTGCCGGAACAGTTTGTTCCGTTATAAAATCAAGGAAAAATAAGGGTGGCAACGCGGGATCCTTCCGCCCCTTTTGGGGCTGAAGGATTTTTTTAATGATTTTTAATGATAAAATTATTTAATGATAGAGTTAATAATAATGTACCAAAAAGTTAAAAGCCTGACCCCCCTTATTTAATCAAAGTAAAACTTTAGGAGGATAATTTATGCTGGACAAAAAATTCATCCGACAAAATCCGGAAATTGTAAGACAAGCACTAGAAAAAAGAGGCGCAACAGCGGATTTAGATCGATTTTTGGAGCTCGATGAGAAGCGTCGCAACCTACTTTTTGATGTAGAGCAGCTAAAAGGGATTAGAAATCAAAAATCAGAGGAAATTGCCGCCAAGAAGAAAGCTGGGGAACCGGCAGAAGATCTCATCACAAAGATGAGGGAAGTCTCAACTGAAATAAAACAAAAAGATGAAGAAATAAGTGGTATAGAAAAACAGCTCAATGATATTTTGCTATCCATACCTAATATACCTGATGATATGGTGCCTATAGGTAAATCAGATGAAGATAATGTAGAGGTGCGCAGATGGGGAGAGCCGACGAGTTTTGGATTTAAACATAAAGCCCATTGGGATATAGGAGAAGATCTTGATATATTGGATTTTAATAGAGCTGGCAAAATCACTGGATCGAGATTTACTGTATATAAGGGTGCTGGAGCTAAATTAGAGCGGGCTTTAATCAATTTTATGTTAGACCTTCATACAGAACAACACGGTTACAAGGAAGTTTTTCCGCCTTTTATGGTAAATAGAGACAGTATGATTGGAACCGGTCAGCTTCCAAAATTCGAGATAGATGCATTTAAACTTTTCAATAATACAGATTACTTTTTAATACCTACTGCAGAAGTGCCCGTAACCAATTTACACAGGGAAGAAATATTAGAAAAAGAAGACATTCCTAAATATTATGTTGCGTACAGTGCTTGTTTTAGGGCAGAGGCAGGATCTGCAGGCAGGGATACTCGCGGGCTTATAAGGCAGCATCAATTCAACAAGGTTGAGTTGGTTAAATTTGTGGAGCCACAGGATTCAATGGAAGAATTAGAAAAGCTCACACATGATGCTGAAGAAGTCCTGCAGCTTTTAGGGCTTCCATACAGGGTAGTAATACTGAGCACAGGTGACTTGGGATTTTCATCGGCAATAACATATGATATAGAAGTATGGATGCCAAGTTATAATCGTTATGTGGAGATATCCTCATGTAGTAATTTTAAAGATTATCAGGCAAGGCGTGCAAAAATCCAATATAGGCCTGGGAAAAAGGCAAAGGCTCAATATGTCCACACATTAAATGGTTCAGGGCTGGCTATTGGAAGGACTACAGCTGCAGTGCTAGAAAATTTCCAACAGGCAGATGGAAGCGTTGTAATTCCAGAGGTCTTAAGGCCATATATGAGGGGCATGGAGAAAATAACAAGGTAGCACTTTTGTTTAAGTTAAAGGTAAAAATCAAAACCACCCGTAAAACGGGTGGTTTGCTCTAGCCCTATAAGGGCATGTTACTTGCAGGTGTCTTAAGACACTCTGAATTTGTCAGCCAACTGCTGTGCTATCTCACATCATCCCTAAAGGTATTTAATAATAGTCTATTTTTGCTTTTGTGTTGTGAAAGGTTTATCGCCTGGTAATGTGTTGTTCTACATAAGAAACAAGACCGCCACACTAGTTGAAACAATCATCCCTACGACGACTGGAATAAAGTTTTTTCGAACTAGGTCTAGCACCGGTACACCAACAATTCCGGCAACAGCTACCAGAGAACTCCAAGCAATAATGGTTCCGCCGCCAGACCATATTGCACCCATTTGACCTATAGAGGCAAGAGCTGCTGCAACTGTCTGATTTCCCCCTGCCATGGCACCCGCCAAAGTTCCTGTCATCGGCAAACCGGAAAATCCTGAACCATCAAATCCTGTAATAATACCTAGTATCAGCATTCCGAAACCTGAGAAAAATCCTTCGGGTGGGATGGCCTTTGCCAACATCTGTCCGATGTCAAACAAGTAACCGGGGGCACCTTCGCCCATAATGCTTACAACAGCTTCGGGGTTTCCCAGGAAAAAGAAACCTGCAATTGGGAGAATCTGCCCCATAATCTTAAACGCAAATACCAATCCATCTGTTAAGTGATCTGCTATGATATCTAAACCATTTTTTCCATCAACTAATAATGTTGCTATAGTCATGATAAGGATCGCAGTGCCTCCCAGAAGGGCGGAAGCATCGCCACCTTTTATATCAAAGACAAACATTGAGATTATAACACATGTCATACTTATTATTAGCAGCCACACGAGAAAAGGAGCATAATTTGAGCCGCGTTTTTCTTCTGTTTGAAATTGCATAGCAGAATCTATCTTACCAGATGGATCTATTTCTGTTAGACCTTCATTCTGAAACTTGATAATCTCGTTTTTCATCATGATATATCCCATAACAAGTGCTACAACTCCGGTTATTAATGAGAGGATTGCCACATTATTAATAACACATGAAACAGGGATACCGGCTGCTTTTGCAGAAAGCACTGGAGCACCTTGAATTATCATATCTCCTGAAAGAGCCATTCCCTGACCGGCTAGCGCCAATGCCATAGCTCCCACCATTGGGGGAAGCCCTGACTTTATTGCTGCCGGAACAAGTAACGCACCTATAAGTGGGACAGCAGGTGTAGGCCAGAAAAACAGAGAGATGACATATGTTGCTAAAACTATTATGATATAACTTATAAGTGGTGTGACCATAAACTTTCTAAGGGGAGCAACCAACATCTCATCAGCTCCAGTGACGCTTAAAGATTTTAACATGGCAAACATAAGAGCGATTATGACAAAAATGCTCCCTAACTCCCCTAAAGCTGCCATGTTTGCGTTGAATACTGTTGCTATAGCACCTACCAAAGAACCTTTAAAGATAAGACCTATTAAAAAAGTGGATATAATACAGGGAATAAGCACATTACGCCTTAATATCATTGTAAGGATGACAACAACAGTTCCGATAGCGTATATCCAGTGGGCTAGAGTCATTTTTTAAACCCTCCTTTATGTTTTTTAACCTAAAAAAATTAAAATGCTTATGATAAGATATTCTAAATTTTTCAGAAAAGTTCCTAAAATGGAAGGGTCAGGCTTAATTTCTTAAATTAAATTTTATTTGACATCATTACTGATAAGATGTAAAATAAAACTAATCTGATGTGTTGGATAGTTCTGATGCAGAGGATTAAAAAAGTCCATAAAGGCCTGTTTGCAAAGATTTACCTGAGCAAAAGGGCGGAGGACCACATGGGTTATTTCACTTACTGTTATTCTAGAGATTTTAACTAAATTTGTGAAATACAGAACATGAATGATGCCTTCAGCTTTTTGTTGGGGGTTTTTTATTTTGGCAATATGCAAACTTTAAAATGGAGGGTAAAAATGGATAAGAGGATTGGTGTTGTAGGTATAGTGGTTGAAGATATAAACAGTGCTAATGAAGTCAATGCTATATTGCATGATTATTCACATATCATTGTTGGCAGAATGGGGATTCCATATAGAGAAAAAGAAGTGTCTGTTATCTCTCTTATAGTCGATGGAAGTTCAGATGAAATCAGTGCAATGACAGGCAAACTGGGCAGAGTCAAAGACGTGAGTGTAAAATCCGCGATGGCAAAAAAAATTTAGTATCTTAAGAGATGAGGAGATTCACTAAAAGGGCTTCAAATGAAAGGGCGTGATACTATGTTTGATACCCCGAGAGCAAATAGGCTTCACATAGCTTTGTTTGGCAGGAGAAATACAGGTAAATCCAGCTTAATAAACGCCATAACAGGTCAAGATATTGCACTTGTATCAAAACATGCCGGAACGACTACTGACCCTGTATACAAAGCGATGGAACTC
>DUTQ01000020.1 GCA_012841995.1 Thermoanaerobacterales bacterium
CCCTGACGGTATAATTGCAGAAGATGCCTTTGGGAAGGTTCCGTTTTTTGAAGATAAAGGTGAAAGGTTAAGGGTGTCCCAAAGGCATCTTTAGTTCTGTTTGGCTACTTCCTAAAAAAATGCTGTACCTATTCTGAAATTATTGACTTCTTTAGGAACTTGCCCATCATATAAAAGATTTAGCGCACCTGTAGAACCACCTGAAATAATTTCTAGCCTATAACCTAAAATTTTTTCTGCTTTGCTTGCAAGATCGCAAAGCTGTTCTAACTTTTTTCCGGTATAACATACTCCACTTATACAACCAAGGTTTGTACCTATCCCTCGAATTTTTATATTCGGTATTCTAGATATGTAAGTCAAAACAATTGTTATTTCTGAAGGTAGAAAACCTTCCCTTCTATCACCAAGATCAAACATCACTACTATGTCATGTGTTAAATTTTTCCTCATAGCAACTCTTGATATTTTTTCTACTGTGGAAACTTCTGAAACAAAGCTGCAGTTAGCTATATTCAAAGTTTCCTCAATTTCTCCAATTTCCGGTGAACGTATAAGAGTAAGGTAAATATCGTCACTAATCTTTCTTATTCTTTTTAAATTAGTAAGTCTAGAATCCGCTATATCCTTAATCCCACAATTAAGCAAAACCCTAACAACTCTTTGATCAGCAAGAACACCTTTTGTTACAGCAGTTATTGAAATTCCATACTTGTTGCATAAACCCGCGATTGTTTTGATGTTTTGAGAAATTGCATTTAAATCTATAAAAATAGAAGCCATTCCTTGACCTCCAGTCTTTTACATAATGTTGAAAATAACACTTTTTTATTAAATATAATTTTATACATTTTTTAAAGCCCTGTTATAAAATGCAGGGCTTTTTATTAATTAACACATTTTAAACTTAAATTATTCTCGAGTGAATATATTTTTATGACTTCATCACTTGAGTTACATTTTTTAAGACATTACTTTTACCTCCCCCCATCGGTTTTGTTTCACTCTTAAAAACATTTACTATCGTTTTCGTAACAGAAGTTGTACACTTTCTCAATCTTTCGACAAAATTCGGGCGGTGCCAGGCACCGCCGGTTTCATTCGTTAAATTTTTTAACCGTCTCTGCCATTTGTCGAAGGGCCTCTTTCACTTTACGGTGAAATTCCTTTGGACTCTCACCTGTCATTATTTCAATGGCATCATCTATTTTATCTGCCGCATATATGTGGAATTTCCCATTTTCTACAGCCTCCACTACTTCCGGTTTCAGCATGAGATTAGCAATGTTTTGGCTCGGTATAACCACTCCTTGCGTTCCTATCAGACCCTTTATCTTGCACGCTTTATAAAAGCCTTCAATTTTATATGTAGTGCCGCCAACAGGCTGAATATCTCCGTGTTGGTTCATTGATCCAGTAATGGCCATGTCTTGACGCACAGGTATCCCCGATATGCTTGAAAGTAGTGCTATGAGTTCAGCACAACTTGCACTATCTCCTTCTATTCCACCATAGTTCTGTTCAAAAGCTATGCTGGCTGATATTGTAAGTGGCATGTCTTTGGCATAGTGCTGTCCTAAAAAACCGGTTATTATCATTACTGCTTTATTGTGTATATGCCCGCTCAATTTTGCTTCACGTTCTATATTTACTACACCTTGATCACCTAAATAAGTCCTTGCGGTAATCTTGGAAGGCTGACCAAATATATAGTCCCCTACATCGAGCACTGATAGGCCATTTACCTGACCAACGGCAGAACCCTCTGTTTCAACCAGGATATCACCACACTCAATCATGGAGAACATCTTTTCCTCCACTCGGTTTGAGCGGTATATCTTTTCGGAAATCGCCTTGTCTACATGGTCTTTTGTAACCTGCAAGCTTCCTTCAATCTCTGCCCAAGTACCTGCTTCGTAAATTACTTCTACTATCTCGTTAAATCTTGTGGAAAGTTTATTCTTATCTTCAGCCAAGCGTGAGCTATAGTCTATTACGCGAGCTACCCCTGATGAATCAAAAGGCAATAACTCTTGTTGTTTACATATATTGCATACAAACGCAGTGTAATCTTTTAAATTTTCAGGAGTGCGATCCATTTCTACATCAAAGTCTACTTTAATCTTAAAAAACTTTCTAAAATCTTCATCGTACATGTTAAGCATGTCGTAGATATAGGGTGTACCAATTAAAATTACCTTTACGTCTATAGGTATTGTTTTTGGCTTGATATTAACTGTCGGAACAGCACGATATTGTTCCCCAATATTTTCTACTCTAGATTCACCGTTTTTCAATGTCCGCTTTAATGCAGTCCATGCATATGGATCTTTTAAAAGATCTGAAGCCTGGATGACCAGATATCCTCCATTTGCTCTATGTATAGCGCCACTTCTTATCATCATAAAATCTGTAGTTATGGCTCCAAATTCGGCTTTGCCTTCTATTTTACCAAATAGATTATAATAAGTTGGATTTGTTTCAAAGATTACCGGCGCCCCTTTAGTTGATTTATTATCTACAAAAATATTAATATCGTAACGGTGTGAAAACGGGGTTCGATTCTGTTTAGTAGGCAATGTGGTATCCCCTTGAATTTTATCACGCCGTTCTTCTCTTATCACAGCTAAATTCTTTATTATGTCTTCTTTCACTGATTTTAAATAGTATATAATTTCTTCAAATTCTCTATATTTTACTGTAATTTCTTCAAATAAGAGATTCATGGCAGCTAGTGCAGTCTTTTTTTCCAGTTCAGTAATTTCATCTCTGGCCTTTTTATCCATTGATCTGATTTTCTTTAATGTTTCATCGATCTTTATCTGGATTTGATGGTTTAATTCTTCCAGTTCATCTTTTTGTTCCCGAGAAAGTGCATCATATTCTTCCTGTTTCATAGGTTTGCCTTCTTTAAGAGGTATTGCAAATATTCCTTGTGGGCTCTTTTGCAGTGAAAATCCCTTTTCTCTTGCATAATCCTCCAAATCACCCAAAATTGCCATTGAAGCCTTTTGAAACTTATCTACAAGTGTTTGGATTTGTCTTTCAAACTCTTCAGTATTAAAAACCCGCATTATTTCGGTTTTTATTTCACTGATGAGTTTATTCATATCTTTTTTTAATTCTGTTCCCTTACCAGCTGGTAGACTTATGGCCATGGGTTTTTCCGGCTGTACAAAATTGTAAACATAGATGATGTCATCGGGAACCGGTTTTGTCTTGGCAACTCTTGTGACGCTCAAATTGGCATAACTTGTTCTGCCTGTGCCTATTAAACCCGTGATAAAGATGTTATAACCACTATGGTTTATCTTAAGGCCAAAATCCATGGCATTTACTGCACGTTCTTGGCCTATAATGCTGGATAATGGCTCTAAATCTTTGGTCAATCGAAATGAAAACATCTTTTCATCACATGTTTCGGCAAGTTCACAGGGTAAAAGTTTTTTAAGCAATGAACATAACCCCCCCAATTATTGGTTCTTTACGTCTCTTACTAAGTTGACGGCGTTTCTCCTAATCTGACGGTATGTTGGTATGGCGCGTTCCCATAGGAAGTAAAAAAATGATGAAAGGGGCAGATCAAATTCTCCAATAAATTCAGTAAATTCTCCGTTAAATCCCTTTTTAAATCGGTAAAGGCCATATAAGGGATTGTCTGGAGAAAGGTCCCCTGAAACCCCTCTAAAATCGTAGAGCTTACAATTGTTTTGCTTTGCCCACTCTATCATTGCCCACTGAAGGGCATAATTTGGCATGACATTTCTGTTCTCATTCGATGATGCTCCGTACATGTACCAGGCCTTGTCACCAAAAATAAATGCAAGTGAACCAGCAATGTATTTACCCTCATATTCTGCCATAAATAACTTGGCCAGGCCTTTTTTGCCCAATTCTTCCCAAATAGTTTCAAAATAGTCATATCCCCTTACAAGAAATTTATCTCTAATACATGTTTCTTGTAAGATGCCATAAAAGGCCTTCAAATCTTCTTTGGAGCCTTCTTTTACTTTCACACCTCTTCTTTTTGCAAGGCGGATATTATAGCGTGTTTTATGGTGGAAATCCATCAATATTTCATCTAATTGCTTGTCAAGTGGAAGCCGAAATACAAAATTAGGTTGGACACCTTCAAAATTTGGACCGCTTTCTCGATGCTTAAATCCAAAAGATTTTAAGGTGTTTATTACTTTTTCGTTAGGTGATTTTATATCAGGGTCTATTTTGATCATAATGGCGCCATGTTTCTTTGCCACAGTTTTTACTTTTGAAAACAAAAACCTCAATGTGGATTTGTCGGTATAATCAGCCACTGGGCCCCGCGGAGCATAGAAGATACATTTGTTTAAACCCGGTATGGGAATACGCCTTTTAAGTATGGAAATACCAGCTACGGGTTTGCCTTCATCTTCTACTAAAAGCCTTATAGGTTCCCAGCCAGTGTGCCTCTTTACTTCCCCCCACTCATAAGACTGAAGTATGTGCCCCTTTGGGCCATTTGCCATAAAATCATTGAAATAGTCTTTCTCATTTTGTTTTATGATTTTTAATTCCATTATATGAATAACCTCCATGAGTTTTTAACCAAAATAGATTCTTCTTTTATTATACATTATTTTTATATTGAACAATAGCTTGTCTTGTTTTATTAAATTTTAAACCCTGCAGGATATCCCGCAGGGTTTATCTCTATCTGAACATCAATCTTTGTGAAGATGGTGCTCAAGTGCTGCATTTATAAAGCCTTTAAAAAGTGGATGTGGACGATTTGGTCGAGATTTGAATTCAGGATGGAATTGTGTCCCTACAAACCAAGGATGATCTTTTAACTCTATTATTTCTACTAGCTTTCCATCAGGGGAAATACCAGAAAAAATCATGCCAAATTTCTCCATAATATCTTTGTAATCATTATTAAATTCAAATCGGTGTCTATGTCTCTCCTCAATTAAGTCTTGTCCATAAGCTAGCATTGCTTTAGTCCCAGGTGTAATTTTACATGGATAGCAACCTAATCGCATATGACCTCCATTTTCATCCGGAAAAATATGTATTAACGGATGTGGAGTTTCAGGATTAAGCTCAAAACTATGGGCACCATCAAGGCCGCATACATTGCGTGCAAATTCCACCACTGCACAGTGCATTCCCAGACATATTCCAAACATGGGGATTTTATTTTCCCTAGCGTATTTAGCAGCTTTTATCTTACCCTCTATGCCCTTGTCGCCAAAACCGCCTGGCAATAAGATTCCATCTACATCGGAAAATATTGACTGCATATCAGTATTTTCACTATCCACATCTTTGGATTTTATCCATTTTATTTCAACCTTTGTTTCACTTGCCATCCCTGCATGGCAAAGTGACTCTACTACACTCAAATAGGCATCGTGTAGTTCTACATACTCACCCACAAGTGCTATTTTTATTTTGTGTTTTGGGTTTTTCGCTCTTTTCACCATTACTTCCCATTCGGTTAAATCTGATACCATGCCATCTACCTGAAGCTTTTTTGCTACAATGCTATCTAAACCTTCATCCTTCAAAATAAGGGGAACTTCATAAATGCTTTCAGCATCATAGTTCTGAACAACGGCTTCAGGCTCTACATTGCAAAACAAGGCTATCTTTTCTTTCAGATCTTTTGAAAGAATGTGTTCTGAACGACATACAATGATATCCGGCTGTATGCCTATACTTCTCAATTCCTTTACACTGTGTTGAGTCGGCTTTGTCTTAAGCTCTCCAGCTTTGGATAAATAAGGTACAAGTGTGACGTGTATATAAAGTACATTGTCACGCCCGATGTCTGTCTTCATTTGGCGGATGGCCTCCAGGAAAGGCAAGCTCTCAATGTCTCCCACAGTTCCACCAATTTCTATAATTGCCACATCAGGATTTTGATCTTTTGCTACATTTATGATTTTTTCTTTTATTTCGTTGGTTATATGAGGGATAACTTGAACAGTCTTGCCACCAAATTGCCCTTGGCGCTCTTTGCGAATTACAGACCAATAAATCTTTCCTGTTGTAATATTGCTGTTTTTGGTAAGGTTCACATCTATAAACCGTTCATAGTGGCCTAAATCAAGATCAGTTTCAGCGCCATCCTCGGTTACAAATACCTCTCCATGCTGATATGGGCTCATTGATCCAGGGTCTATATTAATATAGGGGTCAAACTTCTGCATAGTGACAGAAAGACCCCTACTTTTTAAAAGGCGACCTAATGACGCCGCTGTTATCCCTTTGCCCAGAGAAGAAACCACTCCTCCAGTCACAAAGATGAATTTAGTGTGCATAGTAAAAATCCCCCTATCGTTTTTCCGTACACAAAAAAAATAATATACTCTTTATTTTAGCCATTGAAAAGTTAAGTTGTCAATAGAAAACAAATAAACCTTATTTAAAACTTCTTTCCCCTTTATATTATATTTGTTAGCAGCATAATATTCAATAAAAAAAGAGTTTTTTTGCTCACAATTATAATGCTAACAACTTCCTATTAAATTGGCATAATAAAAAAAGCAGAGCCAATAAACCCTGCTTTTTATTTGACAATATCCGATAATTAAAGAGAAGATTAATAACTATTCGTAATTTAAAATAACTACCTGCATCTCATCCCCCAAGTCTTCTTTTGTTATATCAATACTTGTGGAATCAAGCTGTCTGCCTTGGCCAATTTTTTCAGTAAAATCATCCACTGGATCTATAGGCATACTAACTGCCGGGGTTTTGTAATGCATCGGAATAACTAATTTTGGTGAAAGCTGTTCTACCACTGCAACAGCACCTTCGGCATCAATCGTAAAAGTGCCACCTACTGGTGTCAACAGCACATCGACTTTACCTATTTCCTCAATTTGGGCCTTTGAAAGTAGATGCCCTAAATCTGATAAATGGCAGATTTTTAATCCATCTATTTCAAATACATATATTATAATGGAGCCTCTTTTCTCCCCCTTTACTTCATCGTGAAAAGCAGATACTCCCTTAATTTTTATACCACAAACTTCAAATTCCCCTTCACTCCTTATGATTTGGGGATCACCCTGCACACCTTCAACGTAATTGTGGTCATAATGGTCATGACTTACTGTCAATATATCAGCTTCTATTTTTGGAACCTTATAGCCTACGCTGCCGTCAAAGGGGTCGGTGACGATCTTTGTGCCGTCTTTTGATTCAAAGAGAAAACAGGCATGGCCGAACCACCTTATTTTCACAATTAAGAACCTCCCTTTCTTAAAGGTTATCCGTCTTTCTCTCTATCTAATCCGATGTTTTTATCAAATACAAAGAATCAGCTTATTAGCTTATTCAAGTATATATTCTTGGTAAATAGTGAAATTCCTGCTTTATTACTTATTTTATCCGTTTTAACTTAGTTAATTCCTGGAAATTCAACTCTTAAAAGCTACATACGTTCTGGTGCCTCTATACCCAAAATGCCGAAACAGTTCTGTAATACCTGTTGAACTGATTTTACAAGTAATAACCGTCCAAAAGCCAAGTTTTTATCATCGCAAAGAACCTTACACTTATTGTAAAATGAATGGAAAATGGAAGCCAACTCCATTGTGTAATTTGTAATTCTGTATGGGGATAAGTTTTCAGCTGCAAGCTTTATCTCGCTTGGAAAATCCGCCAACTTTTTAATAAGATCAAACTCCTCCTGTAAATGAAGGGTTCCCAAACATTTTTTTATATCATCACTACATAAGTTTTGTATTTCAGGCTGTTTTATACCTCGCTCTTGTGTCTGCCTTAAAATACTGCAAATCCTGGCATGTGCATACTGAACATAGTATACTGGGTTTTCATCTGACTGTTTTATAGCAAGGTCTATATCAAAGTCCAAATGGGTATCTGCACTTCTCAAGTTGAAAAAGAACCTTGCCGCATCTTTCCCAACCTCATCAATGATATCAACAAGTGTTACAGCTTTGCCTGTTCGCTTTGACATCCTTGCTATTTGCCCATTTCGATATAACATTACTAGTTGCATGATGATTACAGTCAGCTTTTCCGGGTCATATCCAATAGCAGAAATAGCCCCCTTCATCCTGGGAACATGCCCGTGGTGGTCTGCCCCCCATATATCTATGACCCAGTCAAATCCTCGGTCAAACTTATTCTTATGATAGGCAATATCTGAAGCAAAATATGTTGGGATTCCATTGTTGCGGATAAGCACCTCATCTTTAGCTGCCCCAAATTGTGAAGCTTTAAACCATAACGCACCATCTTTTTCATATGTATGTCCATTATTGGTAAGCAGCTCAATAACTTCTTTTACTTTTCCACTTTCATGAAGGGTGTTTTCCGAGAACCAATTATCAAATTCTACTCCAAATCTCTCCAAGTCTTGTTTCATGCGTTTTAGGTTTTTATTTAAAGCATAGTCAATAAAATATGCCCTGCGTTCAGACGAATCCACATGTAAGAACCTGTCTCCTTCTTGAGAAATTAGGTCTTTCATGTGTTGTTTTATGTCTTCTCCGTGATAACCTCCTTCGGGTATACTGCTTTCATAACCAAGAAGCTCAAGATAGCGCGCTTCTAAAGATAGACCAAACTTTTCTATCTGATTACCAGCATCATTTATATAAAACTCTTTTTCTACATCATAACCTGCCATTTTAAGTACTGAAGCTAGAGAGTCTCCCAAAGCTGCGCCCCGAGCATTGCCCATGTGCATAGGGCCTGTGGGGTTTGCACTTACAAATTCCACTTGCACTTTTTTCCCTTTTCCAATATCTACTCTGCCATAATCTTGTCCTTGTTTCAAGATATCTATTATAACTGAATTGGCCCAGTTGGGTTTTAAATAAAAGTTAATAAAGCCTGGACCGGCAACCTCAATTTTTTCTATGTCAGTGCCGTCGGTTTCTATTCTTTCAGCAATAATTTCACCGATCTTTCTTGGAGCCATGCGTGCCTCTTTTGCCATAACCATAGCTATGTTTGCTGCAAAATCTCCATGGCCCTTATTCTGGGGAACCTCCAAGTAAAAATCCGGAATAGCGCAAGTTGTAATGGCATTTTCATCCATGGCTTTTTTTAGAGCCATTAGAATTACTTCTTTCAGCTTGTCTTTTGTTTGTGTTTTTATATCGTTCATATAATCCCCCTAATCCTACAGATATATATCAGAAGAACTGTCCCCATGATATAAATAACAAGGCCACTTTATGACAAATTGATTTTATCATTTCACAAGCCTTATTGCAACATTATATCCATTTATTACCTTTTATTGCTCTTGTTTTACTTTTTGTTTGAACGACGAGCTCGTTGGACTAATGCTTCAGCGCGAATCCTTGCACTCTCAAGTTCAACTTCTCCGGGGGCTCTGCCAATCTGTTTCTTGTATTCCTTGCTGAAAATTTCTAAAAATTTATCCATTTTGGCACTTCCTTTTATGCCCCATTCTTTATAATGTTCCTCAATATAATCAACAATATCAGCTGAAATGTCCATTATTATTTTATAACGGCGGTTTTTTGAATAAATATTTATTCCGTATCCTAATAATACAGCAATAAGGGGTTCCATAACGGCTTCATTTGTAATCACTTTTGCAATAAACTTGAGCCACTCAAAATTCATACCAATCCCCTCCCTCTTTATTATGATATGCACAAGAGGGGATATGATGAGCATGTCTTTTTGCTTTTTTGCGATTTAATCCAGTTCAGGGTCAATAACATTTATAGGATTTATCGGGCGGCCCAGAAATTTCTCTCCTACCTGGATAAATTTTTCAGGGTTGTCGCTTACAAAATACTGATATGAGGCCTTATGTTCTGGTGAACATGCAAGGTCCATGCCTTTTGATATTATTTTCACCTGTTTTGCTGTCTCATAAGCCGAATCAACTAATTTTACATCATTTCCCATTACACTACTCAAAGTGGGCTTTAAAAGTGGATAATGAGTGCATGCCAACACCAAAGTATCTATGCCCTCTTCCTTTAGCGGCATAAGATATGTACTGGCGGTATAAAACGCTGCCTTGTTTTCAAGCCATCCTTCTTCTACTAATGGCACAAAAAGAGGGCATGGCTTTGAATAAATCTTTATCTCTTTTGAA
>DUTQ01000151.1 GCA_012841995.1 Thermoanaerobacterales bacterium
GCTTACGAGGGATTAAAACTGCGTCCGGATTTAATAATTTATACATTCTTATATGCTTTTTTACACAACAAAAAACCGCCAAAGGTATTTAAACCAATGACGGTTTTGTAAACTCGCAAACAAACTTTGTAAGTTTGAACAAACTCGAGTGTAATGAAACACTTTATTATCTCTTTGAGAACTGTGGAGCACGACGTGCTTTTTTGAGCCCGTATTTTTTCCGTTCTTTCATACGGGGGTCACGAGTGAGAAAACCCTGTTTTTTAAGAGCTGGCCTATATTCATCGTCTATTTTTAAAAGCGCTCTTGCAATTCCATGACGAATAGCGCCCGCTTGACCTGTATAGCCGCCGCCCTTAACATCTGCTATTACATCAAATTTATCAAGAGTATTTGTCTCTTTAAGTGGTTGTCTTACTTGAACCTTAAGGGTTTCAAGACCAAAATATTCATCTATTGGTCTATCGTTTACTAATATCTTGCCGCTACCGGGTAATAGCCAGACCTTGGCTACTGATGTTTTTCTTCTGCCGGTAGCTAATACTCCCTCTTTCATGCATTTCCTCCTTTCTCCTACATATCAAAAGATAGTGGTTTGGGCTGTTGTGCTTCATGGGGATGTTCCGTTCCCTTATATATTCTTAGCTTTTTAATCATTTTTCGGCCTAAAGCATTATGCGGAAGCATTCCCCACACTGCTTTCTGTACGGCCTTTTCCGGATTTTCTTCAAGAAAGCGTCGATAACTTACAGCTTTTATACCTCCTGGATAACTTGTATGGCGATAGTAGAATTTATCATCAAGCTTTTTGCCTGTCAAAGCCACTTTATCTGCATTTATTATAATTACGTTATCTCCTGTATCGACGTGAGGGGTATATATGGGTTTGTGCTTGCCCTTTAAAATCATGGCCACTTTGGCGGCTAATCTGCCAAGGGGCTTATCTGTTGCATCTATTACATACCAGTCCCGTTTTATTTCTTCCTTTTTTGCCATGAATGTGCTCATTTATTTCCCTCCTTTAAACCATAAGGATATTTTATTATAGGCATTTTTCCATGTCAAGCGGTTTAGTAGATTACTTCCCGAAGGCATAAGCCTTGGGGTGGGAGGGTTCTTCCAGCGTTTTCCCTCCTCTTGGATTTTATTATGCTTTTGATTTCTTCAGGCTCTATTTTGCCAAGTCCAACTTCAACTAATGTGCCAACTATAATGCGCACCATATTATATAAGAACCCATTTGCTTGAATTTTAAATTCAAGCAAATCCATATTTTGCCTTTTGTGTATTTCTAGTCTTTCGATTTTCCTCACTGTTGATTTAACGTCAGACCCTGAAGCCATAAAAGCTGCAAAATCATGTGTTCCTATAAAAAATGGCAGTGCTTTTAAAATAGCGCTTATATTCAAAGCTAAAGGGAAAAAGTAAGTGTAATTCCTTAAAAGTGGCGAAGGAAATGGGGCATTGTATATTCTGTATATATATATCTTGCTTTTTGCTGAAAACTGAGCGTGAAAATCTTCTGGTACGATTTTCGCGTCTTTTACTGCTATATCATTAGGAAGACGACTGTTTA
>DUTQ01000152.1 GCA_012841995.1 Thermoanaerobacterales bacterium
AAAAATGGAAGCTGCTGTTAAAAACAATATCGATGAAAAACAACTCCAGCAGGTAGACGAAATTATAGCAAAGTATCAAGGTAAGAAGAGTCCGCTTTTACAAGTTTTGCAGGAAGTTCAAGGCCTTTTAGGCTATCTCCCTCTGGAAGCACAACAGAAGGTAGCTGACGGTCTGGGAATAACCTTAAGTGAGGTATATAGTACAATAACTTTCTACTCATTTTTCAGCTTAAAACCACGTGGCAAGTATCAAATAAGAGTATGTTTAGGTACTGCCTGTTATGTTAAGGGTGCTGACAAGATACTTGATAGGTTACAGAAGGAATTGGGTATTGAGGTTGGAGATACCACTGATGACCTGAAATTTACTCTTGATGCATGCCGTTGTGTAGGTGCATGTGGTCTTGCACCAACAATCATAATAAATGATGATGTTTACGGAAGATTAACTCCTGACAAGATACCAGATATTCTTAAAAAATATTAATAAAATTAAACATTAATCAGTATTTTTCATAGAAACTTGAAAATACTTTCCATAGTAAATTGGAAGTTAATTATAGTTAAAGACAAAAAATCATACAAGCAAAAGATATCATAATTATTATTCTAAAAATTAAGCTTAAGATTATTCAACTAGTTTTACCAGTGGGGGAGAATGAGTTTTCCTTGAGATAACGATAACAATTGGAAATTACCAATTGATTTATCAATTTTGAGATAATAAGTAAATGGATTAAACATAAGACACTAATGGAGGTGTTCTAAATTGGCAGTTATCAACACAATGGAAGAGCTAAAAAAAGTCCGTGATAAAGCAAAGGCCGCACTAAACATGGAAGGCGAAGCTAATAAAACACGTATAGTAGTAGGATTAGGCACCTGCGGAATAGCATCTGGTGCCGGACATACTATGAAAGCAATTGAAGATGAGCTAAAGAAGAGAAATGTAGAAAATGTTGAATTAGAACTGACAGGCTGCATTGGATTTTGTGAATTTGAACCATTGGTAGACATAATAAGACCAAACCAGCCTAAAGTGACATATATAAAGGTAGATGAAGAAAAAGCACGGCAAATCGTGGAAAAACACGTGATAAACAATGAAATAATCGATGAGTGGATAGTACCGAACATATAACTAATATGAGGAGAAACTAGAGGAGGGGTTTAAATGGAAATTAACAGCGATGGCCGCATGCGCGCAATAACAGACACATCATTTTATAAAAACCAAACGCGCATAGCCTTAAGGAACTGTGGTCTCATAAATCCTGAAGTTATCGAAGAATACATTGCAAATGACGGTTATATGGCACTTGCGAAGGCATTAACCGAAATGACACCACAAGAGGTTATAGACGAAGTATTAGCATCAGGTTTAAGAGGTCGCGGAGGCGGAGGTTTCCCAACAGGTAGAAAATGGCAGTTTGCAGCAGACGCAAAAGGCGATATCAAGTATGTAGTATGTAATGCCGACGAAGGCGATCCGGGAGCTTTTATGGACAGGAGTGTTCTGGAAGGAGATCCCCATTCGCTTTTAGAGGCAATGACATTAGCTGGATATGCTATCGGAGCACAAGAAGGATACATTTATGTAAGAGCAGAATATCCAATAGCTGTCAAAAGACTTAATTTGGCAATAAGTCAAGCTAGAGAAAGAGGTCTATTAGGCAAGAATATTTTTGGGACTGACTTTAGCTTTGATTTATTCTTACGTTTAGGTTCTGGTGCATTTGTTTGTGGTGAAGAAACAGCACTACTAGCATCAATTGAAGGAAAACGTGGAGAACCAAGACCAAGACCGCCTTTCCCAGCAAATAAAGGTCTTTGGGGTAAGCCAACTATAATAAATAACGTGGAGACTTATGCAAATATCCCTGTTATATTACTAAAAGGTGCAGATTGGTTTGGCAAAATCGGAACAGAAAAAAGTAAAGGCACAAAGGTGTTTGCAATAGGTGGAAAGATAAATAATACGGGTCTTGTAGAGATTGCTATGGGTACTCCGCTGAAAGAGGTAATTTATGATATAGGCGGTGGCATACCAAACGGCAAGAAATTTAAAGCTGTACAGACTGGAGGTCCTTCCGGCGGATGTATTCCAGCAGAGCTTCTTGATATGCCGATAGAATATGACACACTAATTCAGGCGGGTTCTATGATGGGCTCCGGTGGAATGATTGTCATGGATGAGGATAACTGTATGGTAGATATAGCAAAGTTCTTTTTGAGTTTCACACAAGAAGAATCTTGCGGCAAGTGTCCACCATGTAGAATTGGGACAAAGAGAATGCTCGAAATCCTGGACAGAATTACAAAAGGTGAAGGCAAAGAAGGCGATATAGAACTACTTGAGAGCCTTGCTAAAAGCATAAAGGCTTCAGCCCTTTGTGGCCTAGGCCAAACCGCACCAAATCCGGTACTTTCGACAATACGCTATTTTAGGGATGAATATGAGGCTCATATAAAGGAAAAGAGATGTCCAGCTGGCTCATGTAAGGCATTGATTCATTATGAGATAATCGCTGATAAATGTAAAGGATGTGGCCTGTGCGCAAAGGTTTGCCCGGTTGGTGCCATATCTGGAGAGAAAAAGCAGCCTCATGTTATAGATAAAGAAAAATGTATTAAATGCAATAGCTGTTTTGACAGATGCCGCTTTGACGCAATACGCAAATATTAAGTGAGAAGGGAGAGGTGAAAATAATGGAAAAAATGGTTTCATTAACTATAGATGGCCAAAAAGTTGAAGTACCAAGTAGTTCAACCGTATTAGAAGCCGCTAAAAAACTTGGTATTAAAATTCCAACATTATGTTATTTGAAGGATATAAACGAAATAGGCGCCTGCCGTATGTGCATAGTTGAAGTCAAGGGCGCTAAAGCATTACAGGCATCTTGCATGCTCCCAGTCTCTGATGGTATGGAAGTTATTACAAATTCCCCAAAGGTAAGGGAGTCGAGGAAAGTAACACTTGAGTTATTGCTTTCAGATCACAATATGGAATGTCCCACATGTGTGAGAAACTTAAATTGTGAATTACAGACACTTGCTGAAGAATTAAATATTAAATCAATAAGATATCCTGGTGAAAAGCATGCTGCACGTTATGACGATTTTTCACCATCAATTGTAAGGGATACATCAAAATGTATTTTGTGTCGTCGCTGTGTCAGCGCATGTCATGATGTTCAAAGTGTTGGAGTAATTTCTCCAAACCACAGAGGTTTTAATACAGTTGTAGCACCTGCATTTGACAAGAGCCTCGCCGAGGTTGCATGTGTAAATTGCGGGCAGTGCATAATGGCATGCCCTGTAGGAGCACTTAAAGAAAAAGACGATACAGATAAGGTTTGGGCCGCACTTGCAGATCCCGAAAAACACGTTATAGTACAAACAGCTCCAGCAATAAGGGTTTCACTTGGTGAAGAATTTGGTGAAGGCCGTGGTGCAATAGTAACAAATAAATTAGCAGCAGCATTAAGGAGACTTGGGTTTGACAAAGTATTTGACACAGACTTTGCAGCAGACCTTACCATAATGGAAGAAGGATCTGAATTTCTAGATAGGCTGCAAAATGGTGGCAAATTGCCACTTATAACCTCCTGCAGCCCTGGTTGGGTAAAATTCTGTGAGCATAACTATCCAGAGCTTCTTGATAATGTATCAACATGCAAATCACCACAGCAGATGTTTGGTGCAATCGCAAAATCATATTATGCTGAAAAAACAGGAATAGATCCTGCTAATATATTTGTAGTTTCAATCATGCCATGCACTGCCAAAAAATTTGAAGCAAAGCGCCCTGAAATGAATTCAAGTGGTTACCAGGATGTGGATGTAGCCCTTACCACAAGAGAACTTTCCAGGATGCTAAAGGAAGCAGGAATCGATGTAAGCAAGTTGCCTGATGAAGAATTTGATGAGCCCTTGGGAATTTCTACTGGTGCAGCTGCTATATTTGGTGCTACAGGTGGCGTTATGGAAGCAGCATTGAGGACCGTATACGAGATAGTTACTAAGAAAGAACTTGAAAAAGTAGATTTCCATGATGTCCGAGGTCTGGAAGGAGTAAAAGAAGCAACAGTGGATGTTGATGGAATTAAAGTCAATGTGGCAGTAGCTCATGGTCTCTCAAATGCTAGAAAAGTTCTCGATAAAGTCAAAAATGGCGAAGCAGATTATCACTTTATCGAAATAATGTGTTGCCCTGGTGGCTGTGTAGGTGGCGGTGGTCAGCCAATACTAAGTGCTGACGAGCGTTGGGATCTTGACTATAGAGAAGCACGTGCAGAATCTATATATGAAGTGGATCGTAATATGCCAATAAGAAAGTCACATGAAAATCCGGCAATACAGGCATTATACAAAGAGTATTTAGGAAAACCGTTAGGCGAAAAATCTCATAAATTGCTTCATACTCATTATAATGAGAGACCTTATTTTGATACGAAATAAAAAGTTTTTTAAAAATTAACTTTCATTATTACTAAACGCCTGACTTATAAGTCAGGCGTTTCTATTTTTAGTTTAAGAATATTACTCGCTATTAGGTGATTCAAAAAAGTTTTAAACGTTGAACAGAAAAAACCTAGTGATATAATAAGTTCAGGTTTAGCCAACCAAAACCTAGATCAGAGGAGTTATCTATGCGGTTGGCAGACTAATTCAGAGTGTCTTAAGACACCTGCAAGCAACATGGCCTTATGGGTTAAAGCAAATAATTCATTTTATGATTGGTTATGATTATAAAGACTTATAAACCGTTTAATAAATTAGTTGAAAGTGAAACAAATGAAAGTATAAGCAGCTGAGAGGGGAAAAGATATGCTTATAGATGGACATCAGTGTGAAGTCAAGCCAGGGCATACAATTATGGAAGTAGCTCTGCAAAATGGAATTGAAATACCACACCTTTGTTATGATAAGCATCTCAGCATTGTAGGGGCTTGTAGGATGTGTTTGGTTGAATTGGAAGGAAGCAATAAACTTGTTACTTCCTGTTCTACCCCTGCAGCGCCTGGTATGAATGTTATAACTAAAAGCCCTAAACTCACCGAAGTAAGAAGAGCAATTATAGATCTGTTACTGTCAGATCATCAGTTAGATTGTATCACATGTGAATCTAACGGAAAATGCGAACTTCAAAAACTTGCATATGAGTATGGTATTGCTGAATCTAGTTTTGGTAATAAACGAGAGCTTAGATTTGAAATACAAAGTGAAAACCCATTTATTGAGGTTAACCCTGATAAATGTATTTTATGTAGTAAGTGTGTCAGGGTTGACAATGAAATCCAGTGTGCCGGAGCTATAAATATTTCATATCGGGGTTTTAATGCTAAAGTGACGACCCCTTATGATAAAGGTTTAGGTGGAGATTATTCCTCATGCGTATTTTGTGGTCAGTGTGTTGAAATTTGTCCAACAGGTGCTCTCACATTTAAACCTGCGAAAGGCAAAGGGCGAGATTATGAATTTAAAAAAGTCGTGACAACATGCCCCTATTGTGGTGTTGGCTGTCAGCTTGAACTAAGAGTAAAAAATAATGAAGTGGTTCAGGTCGGATCTGTATACAAAAATGGGATTCCCAACTCTATGGGTGAATCCTGTGTAAAAGGTCGTTTCGGATATGATTATGTTCATCACCCAGATAGATTAAAAAATCCTTTGATAAAACGCAATGGGAAATTTGAAGAAGTATCTTGGGAGGAAGCATTACTGTATACAGCTGAAAGGCTAGGACAGATAAAAAATGAGTATGGCAGTGAAACCATAGCAGGGTTGAGCTCTTCTAAATGTACAAATGAAGAAAACTATCTTATTTTGTGCCTATCACCGCCCGCATA
>DUTQ01000021.1 GCA_012841995.1 Thermoanaerobacterales bacterium
TACATCCGGCTTTAAAACCAATACAATTAATTTGTTTCTCGCCATTTTTGCTCTTTATAAAATCCTCTGCCGCTCCACTTCCCAAAGGCCCAGGTCTATAAAGACCTATAATTGCTATAACATCTTCAAATACTTCTGGTTTTAATTCCTTTAGCAAGTTTTGCATTCCTGCACTCTCAAGTTGAAAAACTCCCGCGGTATCACCCTTGCTTAACATTTGATATACTTTTTCATCATTAAGTGGAAGTCTGTCCAAATTGATTTGACATTTTTGGGTGTGTTTTATTATATCAATAGCATCCCTTAAAACAGTTAAGGTCCTCAATCCGAGAAAATCCATTTTTAAAAGCCCAAGTTCTTCAAGTGTTGTCATTGTATACTGAGTTGAGATATTTCCATCTTTTATTTTGTGCAAAGGCACATGTTCAACTAATGGGTCTTTTGATATAACAACCCCTGCCGCGTGGGTAGATACATGCCTTGGGAAACCTTCAATTGCCCTGGCTATATCCAGAAGTCTCTTTACTCTATCATCTTCCTTATACTCTTTTGAGAGCTCAGGGTTTATCTGAAGAGCAGAATCGATAGTTATCCCAAGTTCCATGGGTATCATTTTGGCTATCCTATCCACTTCACCATATGAATAACCTAATACCCTTCCCACATCTCTTATCGCAGCTCTTGCTGCCATTGTTCCAAATGTTGCTATTTGAGCAACCTTGTCGGCCCCGTATTTGGAAACTACATAATCTATAACCTCTTCGCGCCTCTCATAGCAAAAGTCTACATCAATGTCCGGCATGCTAACACGTTCAGGATTTAAAAATCTTTCAAAAAGAAGGTTGTATTTTAAGGGATCAATGTTTGTAATATAAAGACAATAAGCTACAAGACTACCTGCAGCAGAACCCCTGCCTGGCCCTACCATTATATTATTATTTCGCGCATAGTTTATAAAATCCCATACAATTAAAAAATAACTTGAAAAACCCATTTTTTTTATTATATCCAGCTCATAGTCCAGCCTTTTTTTAATCTCTGGTGTGATTTGTTCAAACCGTTCTGCCAGACCTTTATAACATAACTCTTGCAGATATGTATCTTCGGTATATTCTTTGGGAACCTTAAAATCCGGTAAATAATAAGAATCAAAATCAAGCTCCACATTACATTTTTGTGAAATCTCTACCGAATTGTCAAGGGCATCAGGTACATGGTGAAAAAGCTCTTCCATCTCTTCTCTGGATTTTAAATAAAACTCTTGTGTTGGAAATTTGAGCCTATCTTCATCTTGTATAGTTTTTCCTGTCTGAATACATAAAAGTGCATCATGGACAGGTGCATCACTTCTCGATAGGTAGTGCACATCATTTGTAGCAACTAGAGGAATATCAAGCTCACGGCCCATGGAAATCAAATGCTCGTTAACCTTTTTTTGTTCAAGTATTCCATGGTCTTGAATTTCCAAAAAGAAATTGCCCTTCCCAAATACTTCCTCAAATTCAATTGCCAGATTTTTAGCTTCGATATATTCTCCCAACAGCAGTAGTTGCGGTATCTTACCTGCAAGACACGCGCTCATAGCTATCAGCCCTCTGCTGTGCTCCCTTAAAACATCCATATCAATCCTGGGCTTATAGTAAAATCCATCAATAAATCCTGTAGATACTATTTTCATTAAATTCTTATATCCTTCATTATTTTTTGCAAGAAGAACCAAATGATATTGATCATCATCGATTTTTGGCCTCATATCAGACATTTTATGTTTTGCCATATAGACCTCACAGCCTATTATCGGTTTTATGCCCTCGGCTTTCAAGGTTTTATAGAAATCTACAACACCGTACATAACTCCGTGGTCTGTTATAGCAGCGCTCTTCATGCCAAGTTGCTTTAACCGCTTTGCCAGTTCTTTGATACTGCAAGCACCGTCCAACAGACTATAGTTTGTGTGTAGGTGAAGATGTACAAAATCTTTCAAATTAAATCACCTGCTTATCCACGACTTTAACATATGATAAACTTATTTCATATGTTCTGAAATTAAAAGCCACCTAATCGGTAGCTTTATAATGTCAAGTTTTTTTGTAATGCTTTTTACCGTCAGCTTTTTCAGGTTTTTCATTTTTCTTTGCTTCAGGCAAGGACTTTATAGATTGTATTTTTTTAGCTATTTCCTCTATTTTTTTTAATCGATAACTCACACCTGATTTTCCTAATGTTGGATCCATGAGTTGGCCTAACTCTTTAAGACTCAAATCAGGATAATCGATTCGAAGATTTGCTGTATACTTTAAATTCTCGGGCAAATCATCAAATCTATCATTTTCTTTAAGATAGTTTATATAGTTTACTTGTCTTATCGATGTACTAATAGTTTTATTCAAATTGGCTGTTTCACAATTTACCGTCCGGTTAACACTATTTCTCATGTGTTTTAAAACTCGTATATCTTCAAATTTAAGTAGTGCTTTATGGGCACCCATAATACCTAGGAGGTCGGCAATCTGATCTCCCTCTTTTAGATAAACAATATGGTTGTCTTTGCGCTTTACTATCTTTGATTTTAAGCCAAAACTATTTATTAGACTAGATAAAGCAACAGCTTGTTTTCTTCCGGTTGTCACAAATTCTGCATGGTAAGAGCCTTTGGGATCACTTATAGACCCACTGCCTAGGAAGGCACCTCTTATATATGCTCTTTTACAGCATCTTTTGGAAACAAGTTTATCATCTATATCAACACATAAGTTAATCTTTTTCTTGTCTTCGCTTATAATATCCAGCTCGAATAAAAAGTCTTTAATATTGTCTATTTCTACAGCAAGGGAATAAAGGCTGTTTGCCTTTAAAAAATTATTTTTGCTTATTGATATGTCAATTTGACATTTGGTGAATTTTTTTAACAGTTTATATACCCTTCGCGCTGTAGAAGCATGTTCAGTCTGAACTTGAAGATAAGTTTTTTGATGCCCGCCTATTATCCTTATACTTCCAGCCATGCGGATAATTGAGGCAAGTTCGGCTTTTTGGCAACACAACTCAGGCGTAAGACGGGAAAGCTCATTCTTTACTTCATAAGAAAAGGACATTTAGGCACCTCTTTTCCTTATGCCTATTATTCTATGATGCTCATTAATACATTTGCAAGCTTACTAGGGCTATGCCGAAGGACATTAGTTGGATCAATTACATGACCTTCAACAACATTATAACCCATTTTTTTTATTTTTTCATTATCACACAAAACAGGGGTTGAACCATCAGCTCGATATATATCAAGCAGATGTTTGGGAATCTGTTCAGTGTTTACAACCACGTATTGTATAATATCTTCATTAGAATGTTTGACAACTGCTTTTACATGATCAAAAGCAGTATATCCAGATGTCTCTCCCGGCTGAGTCATTATATTTACAATGAATATTTTCTTTGCAGAAGATGCCGATATGCATTCAGTAAGTGGTTTTATGAGAAGATTGGGGATAATACTGGTATAAAGACTCCCTGGGCCTATAATTATTACTTCAGCATTTGAAATAGCGTCTAATGCCTCATCTAATGGTTCAGCATCTGGAGGATATAAGCGGATTTTTTTTATTTTCCTATTAACTCCAGGGATCTTTGATTCCCCAAGCACTTTACTACCATCACAATACTCTGCTTCAATCCTGATATCAGCTAAAGTTGAAGGAATTACTCTTCCTCGCACTGCAAGTATCTTGCTTGATTCTTTTATAGCCAATTCAAAATCTCCAAGAATGCCTGTCATTGCAGCAAGATACAAGTTCCCGAAGCTATGGCCTTTCAACGAACCTGATTTAAATCTGTATTGAAATAATTTCTCCATAAGGGGCTCCGTATCTGCCAGAGCTAATAGACAATTCTTAATATCTCCCGGAGGCAGTATCTTTAGCTCATCTCTAATTACTCCAGAACTCCCACCATCATCTGCTACAGTTACTATCGCCGTGATATTGCTTGAATACTTCTTCAAGCCACGCAAAAGATTTGGAAGGCCCGTTCCCCCTCCTATACAAACTATATTAGCTTCCAACTTTTTCACTCCGATCCTTATCAATGTCCCTATGGTTTACGATCACTTTATGATTCGAGGCCTTAAGTCGTGCTGTAATTTCACTGGCAATAGTGATTGATCTATGCCTGCCACCGGTACAGCCTATTGCAATGACAAGTTGAGCTTTACCTTCCCTTATAAAAAGCGGTATGAGAAACTCAATCATGTCATAAAGCTTTTTGAGAAACTCTCTAGTTTCAGGCCATTTTAGAACATAGTTTTTAACTTCTGGATCTTTACCAGATAATGGTCTAAGCTCATCAATATAATAAGGGTTTGGTATAAATCTAACATCAAATACCAAGTCCGCATCTAGTGGAATGCCCTGTTTGAATCCAAAAGAAACTACATTGATCAATAATTTTTCTTCTTTTTTTGTCTTAATACATCTATTTATGATTTCATCCTTCAGCTGAGCTGGTGTAGTATAAGATGTGTCAATAATATAATCAGCAGCATCTTTAAATTTGGCCATTTTCCTCCTCTCGGATTTAATGCCTTCTACAATTCTACCTTCCAATGCCAGTGGATGCATTCGGCGACTTTCTTTAAACCTTTTTATTAGTACATCATCTTCACACTCTAAAAACAGTATTTTATAATCATAGCCTTTTTCTCTTAGTGATTTAAGATTTTCAAAAATACCATCGAAAAAATCCCTTCCCCTAATATCAATGACAAGAGCTATTTTATCGATCTTCTTCATGCTTTGCTTACAAAGATCTGTAAAAATAGGTATCAGTGTTGGCGGAAGATTATCCACACAAAAATACCCGTGATCCTCAAATACCTTTAAGGCCAAAGTGCGCCCGGCACCTGATAATCCAGTTATGATAATAAAGTTTATGTCTTCCAAGGACTTCACCTTCTTTAAAATTTGAGTTTATCTTCTGTAATTTTTATCTTATCTTTATACTCAATTATATATAGTATAATATATCTTGATTCTAAAATCTATTTTAATGCTTGTATATAAGGAACACTATACTATTATTTTATACA
>DUTQ01000153.1 GCA_012841995.1 Thermoanaerobacterales bacterium
TATAATATCGTCATAGAAAATGATATCTAGGTCTATATTCCTTGGCCCCCAATGGATCTCCCGCTTTCTCCCCATTTCCTGTTCGATACAAAGGAGCTTTGTTAAAAGCTCTTGAGGTGAAAGCCGTGTTTGGACAATACATGCTCCATTTAAAAAGGTGTCTTGGTTTTTATATCCATATGGCTCTGTTTTTATTATAGCGGAGACCTTTGTTATATTTAGGCCACAAGCTTTCATCTTTTCAAGGGCCCTTTTAATATTTTGTTTTTTATTGCCCATATTACTTCCAAAAGCTATTATTGCCTGCGGCACTTAATCGCCTCCATCATTTTTATTATCCTGACATTTTCCTTTACATCATGTACTCTTACCATATCGATATTTTGATGTGCACAAAGGGCTGTAATAGCCAGAGTGCCTTCTAATCTATCGGCAGGTGATTCAAGGGATAGGGCTTTGCCGATAAAGGACTTTCGTGATGCGGCAATAAGTAGGGGCTTATGGAGACTTTTTAATTCCTGCATTCTATCCATAATTTCCATATTGTCTTTATGGGTTTTTCCGAAACCCAAACCGGGATCTAATATTATATTATTTTCATCTATGTTAAACGTTTTGGCATATTGAATCTTGTCTATGAAATACTGCATAATTTCTCTTAAAAGGTCGTCATAGGTAGGATTTTTTTGCATATCTTTGGGAGTGCCTTTTATATGCATAAGTATATATGGTGCATTGCTCTTGGCCACCACCTCTACCAAGTCCTTATCAAAGCTGAACCCGCTCACATCGTTGATTATATCGGCACCGGCTTCTAATGCCTTTTTTGCTACATTGGCTCTATATGTATCTACTGATATCATTATGTCGCTGTAATTTTCCCTTATGGCTTTCACAGCTGTAATAATCCTTCTTTGTTCTTCTTCTTCGCTAACAGGGTCTGAACCGGGCCGTGTAGACATACCACCGATATCCAGAACATCCGCACCAGATTGTATCATATCTTGAGCAGTGGTAAGTATCTCCTCTACAGTTTGTCTTCGAGAACCGGCATAAAAGGAATCAGGGGTTACATTGATTATTCCCATGACCCGGGTTTGATCGAAAGTAAGTGTTCTGCCCCAAGGGGATTTTATAGAATTTGGTTTTTTGGCGGAAAAATACTGTTTAAGCTCGTCGCAAACCTTATCAAGCTTAAAGTACGGCATTTGCTTGAGTTTATCCATAAAGATATTGTAATGTTTCATTGTGCCGAGGAGGATGATATCTGATGCATCTATACAGCAATCTACGGCATTTTTATGTACTATTGCATCACCGCCCAATGAAAGCATTTCCTGTTTTATGATATTTGCTCCCGGTGAAGGGATATCAAAGATTTTGAGGGGGATTATTTCGGCCTTATTTCTAAAGATATTAAAGGAAGCAGGATGTGCATCGATATTTTTCATTTCATTTTCTAGATATTCTCGGGATATATTTATTATCATTTGAACATTATCTCCTTTTATAATTTCTTTTCTACCCAGGCAAAGGCCTCATGGTTGTGAATACTTTCAAAGCTTTCTACTTCTACCTTATACCACGTAAGTCCTTCTTCTTTTTCCAGCAAAAGAGCTGTATCTCTGGCCACATCTTCTACGAATTTTGGTGCATTGTAGGCTGCTTCGGTCACATATTTTTCATCTTCCCGTTTTAACAGGGAATAGACTGGGCTTGATGCACTTTTTTCAGCGATTTCAGCCAGATGTTCAAACCATATCTTTCTTTTGGTTTTAACAAGGATTTTAACATTAGCCCGTTGATTGTGGGCCCCAAAGCTGCTGATAGCTTTGGAACATGGACATAGGGTTTGCACCGGAACTACAACACCTATAATTATTTCATTTTTACCTTGGCGTTTTTCACTCATGATCGTGGCTTCAATTTTAAGAGGTGACGTATGCTTACTTACAGGAGATTTTTTCCATATAAAATAAGGAAAACTGCATTCAAAAAAGCTGCTATCAGCATCAAGCTTTGTTTGAATAGTTTCCAGGATATTTAGAATTACATGGGGATTGAGGATATCTATATTATTTAATACCTCTATAAATCGGCTCATATGGGTTCCCTTTACGTTGTGCTTTAGGGCAACGGATAAACTAATTGTAGCCACAGTATTTTGAAATTCCTTTGCTCTGTCATATACCTTTAAAGGCCAATCTATATTTTTAATACCCACTCTGTTCAATGAGATTCCTCTATTATCTGTCTGGCTTTGGATATCTTTTAACAAATCATTCACCTCTGTATGATACTCCACAATTTTCTGTTTCCCAAACTTCCACTTCGTAAAGCCGACAGTTTTCCCTGCGGAGTTCATAATAAAGTTTATCCCATATCCACCGGGCGATATTTTCGGCAGAAGGCTGTTTTACGAAATCATTAATATATGAATGGTCCAGTTGTTGTAATACCCTAGACTCAACTATGCTCTTCAGCTCTGAAAAATCCATAATCATATCTTCTTCTCCCGGGTCTCCTTTAAGCTTAACTACAAGTTTATAAGTATGCCCGTGGAGCTGTTCACATTTCCCGTGATACTTGACGAGATTATGGGCTGCATCAAACTTAAATTTCCTTATTAAAATCATAAGCTACCTCCTTAAGAAGTTGAAGCTTTAATGTAAATCATATTATTGAAACAATTTTAACATATACCTATAACAAGCGTCAAAATATATGTTGGAAACATAAGTTTAATGTGGGAAATAACACAAGAATAATAAAGATAAAACAAAAGGTTAGAAACTGTTAAGATAGGCACAGTTGGAATTATAATAATTGGCTATACATTTAATGCGTTTTCGTATATCATTATGTAAGCAAATATGTAAGCAAATGAGTAAA
>DUTQ01000154.1 GCA_012841995.1 Thermoanaerobacterales bacterium
ATGACATTATCATAGAATAACTACACAAAAGTCAGGAATATATCTTGACTTTTTTTTATTTATATATTATATTGAGCATAGTGTATTAGTTCTAATAGTACACATAGTACGCTTGGAGGTGATTGTTTGCTAAACATTGATACTGCAAGTAGCACCCCTATATATGAACAAATTGTTGACGGAGTAAAAGAAGGAATTTTAAAGGGCATAATAGAGCCCGGAGAAAAAATACCGTCAGTTAGGGAGCTTGCAAAGATGCTGACCTTAAATCCTAATACAGTACAAAAGGCTTATCGAGAGCTAGAAAGGCAAAGGATAACAGTAACTGTTAGTGGTAAAGGAACTTTTATTTCTCAAGAATATAAGCCGAGAAAGGATGAAGAAAAGCTCATGAAACTAAAGGATTTATTTAAAAAAGGTATTATTGAAGCATATTATATGGGTTTGAATAAGGATGATATTAATGAAATAATTAACAGTTTAATGGATGAAATTGAGGGGGGTGGATGGGAGTGATTAGGGCTAAAAATATCGATAAATTTTTAGGTGGAGTTAAAATATTAGATAATGTAAACCTAAACGTAAAACAAGGTTCTATTTATGGTCTTATCGGACCAAATGCAGCAGGGAAAACCACTTTAATTAAAACTCTGGTGGATATTTATAAGCCTGATGCCGGTGAAGTATTGATTGATAAGGAACCTATTTCAGATAATAAGAGAATAAAATCTAGACTTGGGTATGTATCGGATTTTCAATATCTTTACCCTACTTTTAAGGTAAAGGAGATAGTTGAGTTTTATAAGGGAGCTTATCTGTTATGGAATGATGAAAGATACAGCCAGCTGAAAAAGCTGTTTAAGTTAGATGAAAATAAAAAAATTAAATATCTGTCTAAAGGTATGAAAACTCAACTTGCAATACTTTTGAACTTATCTATTATGCCAAATGTGCTTATACTAGATGAACCTACATCGGGTTTAGACCCTGTTATTAAAAAAAAGGTTTTAAATTTAATAGTTGATGAAGTGAGCACAAATGAAACCACGGTTTTGATTTCTAGTCACAATCTAGGTGAACTGGAACAAATTTGTGACCACATAGGCATTATCCATGAAGGCAGGGTTTTGTTGGAGGAAAGTGTTGATAATTTAAAGAGCAGTGTGAGAAAAATCCAAGTGGCCTTTAAGGTTGAGATTCCGGAAGAGATAAAGTCAAATGAACATATTTTGAAAATAGAAAGTGTAGGCAAGATACATCAGATAATAGTTCGGGACAATTTAGATGATGTAATCGAAAACATCAAAAAATATAATCCTATTTTGCTTGAAACCATTGATATGTCATTAGAGGAAATATTTATACATAAGATGGGAGGGGAAGGTTATGTGTTTGAAGATATTGCCCTTTAATAAGACATTACTTAAAAAAGATCGGAAAATGACTAAGTGGGTAGCTTGGCTTGTGGCAATTGTTTTGTTTTTCGCCGTGACATTAGGTGTGATAAATACTTACAATAATTATCAGCGGACATTAAAAGAAACAGAAGAACACCCGGAGCATTATAGAAAGCGTGTTGTAGATATAGATGAAGACAGGGAATACTATGAAGATTTTGATGCAGAAGGATACAAGACTTCATTAATAGATGCTCTTGATGACGGATTTAAGCGATTAAGCGGCAAAGAAGTAATTTTAATAGTTTTTGTCCCTATTGCAGTTGCGACTTTATTATTTGGTGAGGAAAAGAGGAGAAAGACCTTTGAAGTGCTTTCAACTATGCCATTTACCAGGTTTGAGATATTTTTTAACAAGGTGATAATAGCTTTTGTGAATGTTTTTGTGCCTTTTTTAATAAATGCTTTAATAATGATAGTAGCACTAGGGTTTTCCAAAGGCTTAAGGGAATTTTATTCAACAGGTTTAGTAATGTATTGGCTCGGGGCACATTCCTTTAGATTATTTGTAATGCTGAGTTTTTCACTACTTTTTGCAACTTTAACAGGCACCTCTATATCTCAAGCGGTTTTAACTCTGATTTTTTTCATATTTCCTATTGGTTTTACCTTACTTTTAGGTATGAATATGTCGGTATGGGGATATGGCGTTTATGTGATAGAGGAATTTTTAGATAAATTCGGATCCTATACTTTACCAGCTGTATTAGATAGGATGGAGTATATACCAATAGCCTATCATATTATATGTGGAATAATTATGCTCATAGGTGCTAAATTATTGTTTGATAGAAACAAATTGGAAAGAAGTGGGGAGACACTGGAATTTGAATCTATTGAAACGTTTTTTAAGGTGGGAGTAGCGGTGTGCACTTCTCTGTTGACAGGAGTTTTGTTTACAGGTTTTGGAGAAGGAATTATGTATTCATCTGGCAATACATATACAATATTAGGATATATTATAGGGATAGCATTAGGCTGGCTTGCGGCAAGTTATAGTATAAAACTCAATCGAAGTAAGGCTTAAATAAAACCGCCCTTTTTAGCAAAAACGAAAGGGCGGTTTTTTTATGTTACTTTTTTGTAACCAATTCGTCCAAAAATTAGTATAGAATATAGTTAAGATAAAAAGTAAGGATAAAAAAATCAGAAAGGATGAGCTTATGTGTTGAAAAGATTTGCGTTGACTGCATTTATTTTAGCCTTTATGTTAATTTATTCATTGCCATTAGGGCCGGCTCTAGCAGATGTTAACCAAATGGCAGAGCATTATATTGTATACCCTTTTATGGCTATTGGAATGGACGTAAAAACTCTTGAAGCAAGTCAAGGAAAAGGTGAATATCAGTATAGCAAAAGCGCTGAAGAAAAGTCTTTGTCAGGCATTGTTTACGAGCTTGATTGGTCAGAGCTGTTAGGGGTAAAGGGTCAATTAGATACTGAATATGCAGTATCAAAGGTTGAGGGTGAAAATATAATAAATCAGATTACCATTAGGTTCCCAGATAAGGCTGATAGGGAGCAGCTGATAGGGAATATTAGTGCAGTTTTGGGAACCCCCGCAGATGAGGGAAAAGTGGAAAAAGCGCCTTATGTATACTGCGCTAAATGGTATAAGGAAGGTATTTTATATGAGCTCCAGGACTATGGAACATATATCAAAATGCATATAAACCATGCTAAATTTACTGATGGCAAAGAATACAATCTTCCGGAAGATATGTTTGTACTGGCAAAACAGAAAGCCGATATAAATGGTGACGGAAAAAAAGAATTTGTAAGCATCATAGGTAAAAGAAGATATGAAGATTCCATATATATGGAGAATATAAATATATTAGTTGAGCCCTTAAATGGAGAAAAAGGATATGCTATATCCCTTGGCGAATACGATGGTGGTTATTTACCCGGTATGGAGCTTTGGGACTTTACCGGTGACGAAATCCCAGAGGTGATGGTTTCCATTCCCACCGGAGGCAGTGGGGGGATAACCGATTATTACATCTACTCATTAAAAGATAAACCGGAATTAATTTTTGATCCGGAGAAAGTCAGTGTTGAAATCGAAGGGGAATTTGTGGAAAACTATAAGGGCAAAATCCATGCAAGAGATCCCAAAGGTGCATTGGATATTATAGCAACGATAGATCTTAAGGACAGGAAAGATGTTTATGATGAACTTGAAATTTATAAAGATGGTAAGTTAGTTAAGGATATGTATCATGAACTTATGCCATATCAACTGTATGGCCTAATAAAAGCTGTAGATGTCGATAATGATGGTGTAATGGAACTTGAGGCCTATCAGAGCGTAAGAGGTTGCTGTAATGCCGATTTTGTAGCAAATATCATCACTTTTTGGAAATGGGAAAATGATGGATGGAACCTTCATAGGATAGCTGTGGAAAACTAGATTAGTGAATTATAGTGATGATATATGTTATGATAGATAGGGACCGAATAATCGGTTCAGGTAAAATGACTGAAATGCTTAATGATTACAGCGCGGCATTGGCAAAAAAAAACCGTTATTAGCGGGCAAATACTTATAAGGAGGCAGCTTTAGGATGGTTTTAGATTCTTTGATAGACAGTGTAAGCAAGAAGGCAGCGTTAAGAATAGTTGAGGATGTTCGCATCGGCCTTGGGTATACTGCAGTTCTTTTAGATAATGGCAGCTGTGGCCTTGCTTATACCTTTCGAAACCAACTTGGCGGATGTTGCTGTGTGCTAAAAGATGCAGGACATATGAAAGGCATGAAGTGTGATGATGTGATACGATGGGCAAAAGATGCAAATCTTGCAAAATCTGCCGTTGGATTAGCAACGATAAATGCCTTGCTCCAGGAAGATATAAAAGATTATAGATGTGATAACATCTTTGATAATTTACAGGTAAAGCCTGAAGATACTTTGGGAGTTGTGGGGGACTTTGGGCCTTTTTTGAGAGATATTAGAAAACAGGTAAAAGATATGTATGTTTTCGAAAAAAAAGTACAAGAGGTGCAGGGCTATTTGTACCCGGAAGAATCAATGGATACATATCTACCCAATTGTGATATTGTAATTATTACTTCAACTTCAATTATAAACAAAACATTTGATAACATAATTAAAAAATGCCAAAATGCACGAGAAATAATAATGCTTGGCCCTTCAACACCCCTGGCGCCGGCAGTATTTAGAAAATATAAAGTTACAGTACTTGCGGGAATTATTGTGTGTGAAGCTGAAAAAGTATTAGATGTTGTAAGTCAAGGGGGAGGCACCCGTAGCTTGGGTAATTCAGTTAAACAAATGTATATTAACATTTAGGGTTGATTCATTATTTGGGAAAGCGAATTTTATCAAAAGAAATGTGTGATAAATAGGTGGGTGAAGGACTTTGTCTTATCTTAGACTTATAAAAGACAAGGCACAGGAGATTTCAAAAGATGTGTGCTCTGCTTTAGATGTGGATGTGACCATTACTGATGAAAATTTGGTAAGAATTTGTGGCACAGGCAGCTTTTCTTCTATGATAAACAAATATAGCCCTGAAAACTCCATTTTTGCTCAAGTGCTAAACGAGAAAAAGCCTCTTACGGTAAAGGCACGAGAGAGGGATCCTATTTGTAGGACATGTTCTAATTATGATAAATGTGATGAAATAAGTAATATGGCTTATCCCATAATAGTAGATGATAAGGTAATGGGTATTGTCAGCTTTGCTGCTTTTAATAAAAAGCAATTAGATCTCATGCAGAAAAAGTGGAAACAATACTTTAAACTACTTGAGAGAATAGCTACTATATTAGAAAAAGAGATCATCAACATAAAGATGGCTAATACCCTTATAATCCAGAAAGCGGAAATAAATGAACTGATAAATTCCATAGACAGAGGTATTTTAATTGCCGATATATCAAATAAAATAACCCATATAAATTCTAAAGCACTTGAAATGCTCCGCCTTGACCTGGCCAAGGATAAAATAATTGGTAAAAGGGTAAATAAAATTATTAAAGGTATTAAGATAGGTAAAGCCGAAGAACGGCAAGTTATCGATGTGTGGGAAATTAATGGCTATAAAGCGAGATTTTTATATAGGATAACTGAGGTTTCTTTAGAGGGACTAAAGTTGTCTACACTTATAGATTTCATGAGCTTAACTGAAATTATTAACACAGCAATGCATTATACTGCAAATGAAGGGATTACATTCTCACATATCATAGGAAACAGCTCATGTTTAAAAGAAACGATAGAGCGGTCAAAGATTGTGGCAAAATCTGAATCAACAGTATTATTACAGGGGGAAAGCGGCACAGGAAAGGAACTTTTTGCAAGGGCCATACATAATGCAAGTTCTCGAAGAAATGGGCCGTTTATTGCTATAAATTGCTCAGCCATACCGGAAAACTTACTCGAATCCGAACTATTTGGATATGAACGCGGTGCCTTTACAGGAGCTAGTGAAGGCGGTAAAATCGGAAAAATGGAACTGGCTAATAATGGCACATTATTTTTAGATGAGATAGGTGATTTGCCATTACATTTGCAGCCTAAGCTACTTCGAGCCCTACAGGGCCAGGAAATTACTCGCATTGGAGGCAAGACCGGCATAAAGATAAATATAAGGATTATATCGGCTACACATAAAGACCTTTACAAACTGGTTAAATCAAGGCAATTTCGAGAAGACCTATACTACAGATTAAATGTCATTCCTCTTCTCATACCTCCGCTTAGAGAACGCGAAAATGATGTGATAATTTTATCTGAATATATTTTGGAAAAGCTAAGTCATAAGATGGATATAAAGCAGAAAAAATTATCACGAGAAGTGGAAGACAAATTTTTATCTTACTCTTGGCCCGGTAATGTTAGAGAGCTCGAGAATGTGTTAGAATATGCCGCAAACTTTTCAAAAACGCAAATGATTAAGCTTAATGATTTGCCTGAATATATTTTAAGAGATGATAAAAAGCATCGAGGCGGCTTATTAGAAAACGGATTAACATTAGATGAGATGGTAAGGCAATATGAAAAGAATATATTGCATAAATATATTGATTTTTATGGGGATACAGTTAAAAGTAAAAAAAAGATTGCCAAGAAATTGGGTATTGGCCTGACAACACTGTATAGAAAATTAGGAGAATCATGAACTTTTCCCATAAATGAAAAATTATCTTTCATTTATGGGAAAAGCCATGTTTTGAACCATTGCCATTTACCTTAAAGCAAAACAATAGAATATCTTGAATCCCAGCCGGATCCGAGTCGCCTCACTATACAATATCTTTTACCCGAGTTGGTATGAATTTTGCATTTATTTAACATTGGAGACTATTACTAATTTTACTTTGGAGAGGAGTAATTCCATGATAAGGGTAGAAGATATTGTAAATATATTAAGGGAACAAGTCAGACCTGCTCTGGGTTGTACGGAACCCGTTGCTGTAGCCGTAGCGGTTTCTCGGGCCTATGCGGAAATAGGGGGACAAATCAACAGTATATACATTGAAGTAACACCAAATATCTATAAAAATGGCATGAGGGTTATGATACCCGGAACTTGTGAGAAAGGGTTGCATATGGCAGCAGCATTAGGAGCTGTTTGTGGAGACTGGAGATTGGGCCTTGAAGTATTCAGAGGAGTGACAGATGAGTTTTTAAAAGAGGCAAAGCGCATTTTAACTTTAAACATGATTAGAATAAAAAGCAACTTTGATGTAGATAGTCCTTTTTATATTTGCGCAGAAGTAAAAACCGACAATGGGTATTGTATTTGCATAATAGAAGATTGCCATACGAATATAAGCTATATAGAAAAAAACAATGAACAGGTTTTCAAAAAAACCCAGATTTCACCGAGAAAAAACCTTGATGTAAACTTGATACGAGATGCAACTGTAAAAGGTTTAAGGCAGATAATAGAGCAAATACCAATTGATGAACTTGAGTTTCTTTTGGAAGGTGCCAATTTAAATTTGGAGGTTGCTGAATGGGGGCTGGAAGTGCAAAAAGAGGAAAATGTAGGCTATAAACTTCAGCAGATGATACATAATGGCATTCTAGCTGATGATGTAGTGAATAGAGCCAGAGTGGTTACAGCATCCGCAGCATATGCCCGCATGTCTGGGGTGAAAATACCTGTGATGAGTAGTGCAGGTAGCGGAAATCATGGAATTACGGCAACCTTGCCGGTGCTAGTGGTTGCAGAGCATTTAAGATGTAGTAATGAAGTCTTGATTAGGACTCTTGCATTAAGCCATATTGTTACTATATTAATAAAAACATATACCGGAAGGCTTTCTCCCATGTGTGGCTGTGGTGTTGCTGCAGGTGTAGGAGCAAGTGCCGGTATATCATGGCTATTAGGAGGTGATGATGAAAAGATCGCCGGTGCAATAAAAAACATGATAGGTAATTTGACCGGTATTGTTTGCGATGGCGCAAAAAAAGGCTGTGCCTGGAAATTATCCACAGCTGCAGCTGAATCTGTATTAGCTGCCCAATTGGCCATAAGCGGAACTGTTATCCCGGATTTTGATGGAATAATCGGAAAGAGTGCTGAAATGACTATTAAAAATCTTGGAAAATTGTGTAATAATGGAATGAAGGGTGTAGATGAGCAAATCATTGAAATTATGTCTTGCTAAAAATAAGGAGGATTAACATGTGTAAAGGGAAAATTGAGTTTACTGCAAATCAACATGCACTACTTTTTTCTTGGATAGCAAAGGAAGTTATAGATAGATTTGGGGAAAAAGGCAAAAATGCAGTAGGCAGAGGTGTGGTAGAATACGGCAGACAGCGTGGAAAACGAATGGCGTTAAGGGTAAAGAAAGATGGCAAGCATATTGATATCTCAAATTATATAGCTTATGGAGAATGGCAGGCAAGACCCGGTGATATGGATACAAGGCTTTTTATACACGGCGATGATTTAAATATGCAGATACATAAATGCCCATGGTTTGAAGAATGGAAAAAGCATGACCTTCTTGAATATGGGCGTATTTATTGTCAATATATAGACGAGGCTATAGTTGAGGGATATAACTCACAAATGAAGCTCGACGTACTTCAAAATCGATCGGCAGGAGCCGATTACTGTGACTTTTGGTTCAGAAAGGCAGGTATGACAGAAGAGGATTTTGAGAAAATAAATAAGACAAAAAGTAAGCTGGGTGGCAAGGCAATCATGCCTTGGGATTATCATATAGCACATCTTTACAAGGCTTTAGAAGATGTAATCATTCAAGAACTAGGTGAAAGAGCAAAAGATGCAATAAAGGCAGCCCTTGATATGTTTGCAAAAAACTATGGGCAAGAGTCTGCTGACATAATTTTGAGTTTAAAAGATACAGATTTTAATATACTCCCTAAATAAATCAGAAAATATTATCATTATACAATTTTCAAAAACACAAGAAGGAATTTGGAATTATTTATCTAAACTATATATATAACAAAAAGGAGGTGGTCAAATTAAAAAATATAATCTCTATTTAAAGGTTTTCATTATTGCTGCCTTATTGTTTCCTGTAATACTTTATTTAAGTTCGGCTAAACTGGCATGGTCAAATCGTTTGTTGGGACTTTTACTTTTCACAGAACTTGTTATAGCAATTATTATGCTATATTCACTGGCAAAAGCAGCTACTAATTTCGAAAAATATCTAATATCGAGTATAAATATCCATGACAGTTCCGGCACATCAACAGCATTGAAGACGCGCATTTTTAAAGACATAGCCGGCGACTTTGACGATTTTATTGAGAAAGTCAAGGGGATTCAAAGAGAACTCAAGATAGTTGCAGAACAGGCTCTATTCCTCTCAAACCAGCTTTCTGCAAGTGTAAAAGATATTGATTTTTCTCATGAGCAGGTAGTTGACTCCATTCAGAGTGTGGCATCAGGAGCTCAACAGCAGGCAGCGCTCTCGCATGAATCTAAGAAACAATTAAATGGGTTACTGGATCTTTCGTGGGATTCTATCTCAAGGGCAAAAAGTGCCGGGGACGGTTTTGCCAATCTCGTCAAAATAATAGAAACTTCTTCTTCAATGATTAAGACATTGATGGATAGTATAAGTAATAGTAGTCAAATAAGTGAGCAATTAGTTCAAGAAATGTCTGAACTCAAAGAAAAAAGTTTGAAAATAAACAAAATAACTGTTGCAGTAGAAAAGGTAGCAGATCAAACAAACCTATTGGCTTTAAATGCAGCTATTGAAGCTGCAAGGGCAGGCGAGTATGGGCTGGGATTTGCAGTAGTCGCAAAGGAAGTAGGAAAGCTAGCAGAGGAGTCAAAGGTTTTGGCAAATGATATTAGCGGCATATTAGGAGAAATGATGAAAGAAATAAATAAAAATGTTAAAAAAACCGAAGAAAATTCGATTCAATCTAAAAAAGATGTAAGGCAGGCACAGGAATCCAAAAGTTCATTAGATCAGGTTATGGCAAGTGCTCATGAATTGGAAAAGCATATATATGGGATTCAGGAAAACACAAATAAGCAGACAAAAGAGGTCAAATACATAGCAAAATCTTTTGATAATATCGTTTATATAACCGAAGAGGCTTCTGCAGCATCGGAAGAGGTTGCCGCAGCTAGCGAAGAGCAAAAGGCCTCATTGGAAGAGCTCTTGAAGATGACTGTATACTTAAATGATACACAAGACAGATTGAGCGCAATTATAAAACAGTTTGGCAGTGATAGCAGCATTATAAGTGAAAAACGGGAAGCGATAAAGAACCTGCTGAATATTTTGATGGAATATGCCTCATCTGCAGAGGTTTTGACAATGGATAAACAAAAACACAAATTGGTTTTTTCAAGGCTTCAAGAACAACATCCTGAATTTCAAATCATTTACTCAGCTAAAGGCGGTAAACTCCATTATATTACCAGAACTGTAGATATAGAAGATATAGCTTTTAGGCCGTGGTATGGTAAGGCTATTGATGGTAAGACATACATTTCAGAGCCTTATGTTCCTGTGGGCACAGAAGATACATGTATAACTATTTCTGTCCCTATCAAGAATGAAGAAAATGAAATACTAGGTGTTTTGGCATCTGACATAAAAATAAATGACCTGTGAAATGATTCATTGGGCGTTGAAAACACGCCTTTTTTTTAAGCTTTAATTAATACCTTTATAATTAAAATGATTTATGATAAAATATACGCTGTGTACTGAAATCATAGTTGTTTTGCAAAAACCGTTCTACTAACATGGGAGTGAATGTTATGACAGGTCAAATTCATAAATTCCGCGTATTTGATAAGGATATTGTCCTTGATGTAAACAGCGGTTCAATCTTTGAAATAGATGCTATGTGTTCTGATATACTTGATTTATATAATAAATACACGATTAAAGATATCATCAAAAC
>DUTQ01000155.1 GCA_012841995.1 Thermoanaerobacterales bacterium
AGAAGTATCCTTTTTTTAAAATAAGCAAATGAATAATATGGTACTAAAAAGGAGGGGTTTACCTTGATAATATATATAGTTCAAGCTGGGGATACATTGAACCTGATTTCCAGGAGATTTAACATCCCAGTATCAGAAATATTAAAAAATAATTGGGTAAGGGATGACTTAATCATCTACCCAGGTCAAATATTATTTTTACCTAGGCGTAGGGACGATTATTGTTCTGACAACGATGGTTTTTATAGTCCTGATAAAGATGATTGTTATAAAGATGATTGTTATAGTTCTAATCAAAATGAATACTATGGCCTAGGCCCTTGGCCTTGGGACAATTATTACGGTGGTAGAAAAAAGGAAACATTTTACGTTGTGCAGCGCGGCGATACACTTCAAATTATCACCTCTAGATTTAACACATCTGTTGATGCCATTGTAGATGCAAATAGAATGGCTGGGCCAAGTGAAACAATATTTCCCGGTCAGGTCATACGAGTACCTATAGTATGTAATAGAGCATAAAATGGAAATTCCCCTGAATTGTTAAAGTTCAGGGGAATTTTTTTTTAAAACTAAAGCCATCTTGACAAACTATTAAATAGTAATTATAATTAATATCGAAATTAATACAAAAGAGAAATCAATCCAAAAATGAAACAATTTCATAATTTCTATGCAGGCTCAAGAAGGTGATTACCTATGGAAAATGAAGGAATAGAAAGATATTTAAAAGACAATGGAATAAAACCGTCATATATAAGGGTAAAAGTTTATGAATATCTCATTAAACATACATATGCAAAGAATGCCTCAAGAAGAATATGTAGACAATAAAAACAAATATAAAAAACAGGAGGAATTTAATTATGAAAAAATGGATTTGCACAGTTTGCGGTTATGTTCATGAGGGGGATACACCTCCGGAAAGATGCCCACAATGTAAGGCTCCAGCAAATAAATTCATTGAAAAGGTTGAAGGGGAAGCCTTAAGTTGGGCTGATGAGCACAAAGTTGGTGTTGCAAAAGGGCTTGATCCAGAAGTAGTTCAGGAGCTGAAAAATAATTTCATGGGCGAATGCACTGAAGTAGGTATGTATCTCGCGATGAGCCGTCAGGCAGATAGGGAAGGATATCCCGAAGTCGCTGAAGCATATAAGAGAATAGCCTTTGAAGAAGCCGAACATGCTGCAAAATTTGCAGAACTCTTGGGAGAAGTAGTAACTGATGATACACGCAAGAACCTTGAAATGAGAGTAGAAGCAGAACATGGTGCCTGCCAGGGCAAAAAAGACTTGGCCACAAAAGCAAAAGAATTAGGTTATGATGCAGTGCATGATACGGTACATGAGATGTGCAAAGATGAAGCAAGACACGGGGCTGCTTTTGCAGGGCTATTAAAGAGGTATTTTGGCAAGTAATATACATAAAAACAGGGGATTTTTAACCCCTGTTTTTATGTACAAGAAACCCCCGGTTAAACCGGGGGTTCAGTAAAGCATTAGCAAAAAGTTTGTCAAAAAACAATCTCCAAGTGATAAAATAAATTTGTGGTCCTATAACAACTATTGTTGACGCAGTGACTTTAAAATTAGCTTGAGTTTTAAGTTTAATCCAGCTTTTTATCTACCAACATATCAAACAGAGCAGGAGTACCCCCTGTATGCATAAAAACGATGTTTGAACCTTCTTCAAAGTAGCCCTTCTTGACTAAGTCGATTAAACCTGCCATGGCCTTACCAGAATAAACAGGGTCTAGGATTATTCCTTCAGTTTGAGCCACAAGCTTGATAGCTTCTATTCCTTTGCGGCTAGGCTTGCCATATCCGTGTTCACCAATGTAATCGTCAAAGACAATAATATCTTGGGGCAAAATTGAAAGATCGATCTTTAAGATATCGGCACAGTCCTGGGCAATTCGGGCGATATCCTGTTTAAACACAGATTTTTCTTCATCAACACTTATCCCTATTATCTTGGAATCCTTTTTGGCAAGCCGCACTCCCACTTCAAGCCCGGCTGAAGTCCCACCGGAACCGACTGCATTTACAATATAATCTATATCCATGTCTTGCATATCAGCTTGTTTAAATAGTTCAAATGCTCCATCAACATAGCCACAGGCCCCCAAGCCAACTGAGCCACCTACTGGTATGTAATATGGCCTTTTGTCTTCTGATTTTAATTTATCAATCAGTTCATCCACAGCACTATTTATCTCATCATAACTTGGAACATCAATAAACCTAATATCTGCATCCATCAGTCTTTCAAGAAGTAGGTTTCCTTGAAATGTAGCAGGCCTTTTTCCTTTTAAAATCAGAATAACCTCAAGCCCCAGCTTACGGCAAGCTGCACATGTCATGCGTGTGTGATTGGATTGAACGCCACCAGTGGTAATAATCACATCAGCGCCTTTTTCTACAGCATCGGCCAACAAAAATTCAAGTTTGCGGCCTTTGTTACCTCCTATTGCGAGCCCAGTGTTATCATCGCGTTTGAAATATATGTTTATTCCAAGTTTTTTGGAAAGATTGGGCGCCGGCTCCAAGCCAGTTGGCAACTGGCATAGCTTTATTCTAGGGAGTTTTAAGCCATTCAAAATATCTTCCTCCTTTAGTTTTATAAAATTTAATTACACCATATTATAGACTTCTATGCACATATATTATCATATTTTTAGCTTTTGCGAAATTCGAACAAAGATTTTTTCAGATA
>DUTQ01000156.1 GCA_012841995.1 Thermoanaerobacterales bacterium
CTGTTGTATTACAGCTACTTAAAAATCGTGGTATAGAAACAACTGAAGAGATTAATCGTTTTATTAATCCTACTCTTGATCTTTTATACAACCCTTTACTTCTTAAAGATATGGCCAAAGCTGTTAAAAGAATTAACACAGCTATAAATAAACGCCACAAAATAACAATATATGGTGATTACGATGTTGATGGAATAACAAGCTGTTGTATTTTAGTAAAACTATTGCGAAAAATGGGTGCAGATGTGAATTACTACATACCTTCACGTCAGCACGAAGGTTATGGGTTAAATTTAGAAGCTGTAAAAAAAATATCCAATGAGGGTACTAGATTAATAATAACTGTTGATAATGGTATAGGCTCATATGAAGAGGTAGAGCTGGCAAAATCACTTGGTATGGATGTAATTATTACTGATCATCACGAACCTCAGGAAATGTTGCCAAATGCTTATGCTATAATTGATCCTAAACAAAATGATTGTAATTATCCTTTTAAAAATCTTGCTGGTGTTGGCGTTGCCCTAAAGCTAGCTCATGCATTGACTGACATGAACCCAGATACTATAAAAGAATATTTGGATTTGGCAACTTTAGGCACTGTAGCAGATATGGTGCCAATTTTGGATGAGAACCGCATAATAGTTAAAAATGGATTAAATTTTTTAAACAATACTAAAAATAAAGGTCTTAATGCCATATATTCAAAACTAAATATTAAAGATACACAGCTTGATACTGGAAAAATAAGCTTTATTTTAGCCCCAAGATTGAATGCAGTTGGAAGGATATCTGACGCCGCGATTGCAGTTGAACTACTGTTGACGGAGGACGATGTTCATGCGGCAGAACTTGCGGAAACTCTTGAAAACGTCAATAAAGAACGACAAGCTATCGAAACAAAAATTTTTAATGAAGCAAGAGCAATTATTGATCAAAACTTTGATTTAAATAAAGAAAGAGTATTAGTAGTTTCAAGCCCTGATTGGAACCCTGGAGTTATAGGTATCGTAGCATCTAAACTTGTTGAATTATATAGCCGGCCATGTATACTTATCGCTGAAGAAGGTAAAGAAGGGAGAGGATCAGGCAGGAGCATTTCAAGTTTCAATTTATTTGAGGCATTAACAAGAGTATCTCATTTACTGAAGAGATATGGTGGGCATGAACAGGCAGCTGGTATTTTAATAGATGTAAATAATATAAGAGATTTAAGAGCAGAGATTAACCAATTGGCCAATGATCTGATAACTGATGATGATTTAAATCGTAAGCTTGATATTGATGTAGAATTAAAAGAAAAAGACATAAATTTAGAACTCGCAAGACAGTTAGAATTACTGGAGCCTTTTGGATTTGGCAACCCAAAACCGACATTTATGTGTAGAGATTTTTCTATTCAACGCTTGCGAACTGTAGGCAGAGGAAATAAACATTTAAAGATGAGTTTAAAAAAAAGAAAAGGACCTATTTCTGCAATTGGATTTAATTTTGGTCCATATAAAGAAGATTTAGATCTTGCTCCTTATGTGGATATGGCATTTCATCTAGAAGTAAACAGATGGCAAGGCTGTGTACAGCATCAATTAAACATAAAAGATCTTAAGGTACCATATTTAGAAGATGATTTGCTTTATAGTATAGAATCAAGGTATTACGATTTTTTTAAAAATGTAAATTCAGAATTTATGCAGACATATAATAAAGATATCTCATCAGTAATTAATCATAAATCATTAATATTTAAAGGCATAAATGGTAATGACAAAAGAGAGTATGTATATAAATTACTTA
>DUTQ01000157.1 GCA_012841995.1 Thermoanaerobacterales bacterium
AAAACTATTTAAAGAAAGAATACAAAGATGCAAAGATTGCCCTAGTAGGCTTTCAGCCATCAATTCTGGACAGCTTGAGAAAAGATTTTAAAATAAGGGTTTTGGACTTAAACCAAGACAATATTGGAAAAGAAAAATACGGTGTAATGATAGAAGATGGCAAGAAGGCCCAAAAAGATGTTCTAGACTGGGCAGATTTGGCACTCGTCACAGGAAGTACTATAGCCAACGGCTCAATAGTGGATTTTATGGACCTTGAAAAACCTGTGTTTTTCTATGGAACTACCATCGCAGGTGCTGCATACCTGAAAGGATTAAAGAGATTGTGTTTTTGCGCTGAATAATATCATATAGATAATTCCCCCCTATATTATATAAATAAAAGATTTGGGTAAAAGTAAAGCTTTTGCCCAAATCTTTTTGCTTTATAGAGTAAACCGCCATTATTTTTAAAACGCCATATTACTTTTGATGGTATAATATTTTTAAAGGAAGGAGAGGAGACTTATGAAATTATCTTGTGAAACCGCAAATTCCGCCTCTAATCCTCTGATTCTCATAGTAGATGATGACCCGGATATTCTCCGAGGCCTTGGCAATATATTAAAAAAATCTGGGTTTAGAGTTGTTACAGCTGCAGATGGCAATGAGGCGCTTTCAGTTTTCTATAAGACATTGCCATCATTAGTCATTTTGGATTTGATGTTGCCTGAAAAAGATGGCATGGAGGTATGTCGTGAAATGCGACGTGTTTCTGATGTGCCAATACTCATGTTGACAGCACGTGATGATAGTATAGATAAGATACTTGGTTTGGAACTGGGGGCTGATGACTATGTTACAAAGCCTTTTGACAGCAGAGAAGTTGTAGCGAGAATAAGGGCAATCATGAGAAGAGTGAACAAAAAACATGCTGGCACTACCCTCGTTTTTCAGCAAGGAAGAGTTTGTATAAATATGGCCTCGCGAAATGTAATAATTGAAGACAAAGAGGTAGCTTTAACACCTACTGAATTTGATTTACTTGTGCACCTTGCCTCACACCCGAATCGGGTATTTTCCCGCCAAGGACTCATGGAACAGGTATGGTGCTATGATTTCCCTGGTGATTTGCGCACTGTAGATGTCCACATCCGCCGCCTGCGTCAAAAGATAGAAAAAGACCCGTCAAACCCTACATTAATAATCACCCGCTTTGGTATAGGCTATGTTTTCAATGATTGTTAAGCGGGTAGCAGGACGGGCTGAAAGTCTTTGTTGGCGGTTAGGGGCAAGCTTTACAGTGCTAGTTTTACTTGTGACAGCATTATTGACGGGCACGGCGGTGCGCACAGCGGCTACAGTTTCTTTAAATGCCCAAAAAGACAGTGCAAAAAGCAGCGTAATAGGTATTACTACTGCCTTTGCTGATTCCCTTTTACATACAAATCAAAACCCGGCACAGCTAGCTGAACAGCTGGGGCTTTCCGCTGGTGGCCGCGTTATTTGGCTAGGCCCAGATGGGATTGTCAGGGTAGATGGGGGAGGAAATTCAGGATTAAACGGCACATTGCTATCACTGCATGAGGAAATGTTAAATGCGCATGAGCCAAAGGCACAGATTTACAATACCGGGAATGACTGGGTTGTATACGCCATATCTCCACTAAAAGCGGACAAGCTATCTGAAGGCTATATCTTGTTAATTCGAGATTTAAAGGCAATTCGTCAGGAATTATCTGAACTAAAGAAACGCCTGTGGATAACGGGAGCGATTCTCGCATCTGCCTTTACATTGCTCGGTTCACTCCTTGCAAAATCTATTTCAAAGCCAATTCAGCTTTTGACAAGGGCAGTGCAGGGTATGCAAGCAGGAAAACTAAAGCAATCTGTGCCAATAGAAGGGAGCAGTGAAATAACCAGTCTCTCTAATGCCTTTAACAACATGGCAGCTCAAGTTGCAGAGCTGGATGAGCAGCGGAGCGCCTTTGTAGCAAATGCAGCACATGAGTTGCGAACTCCCCTTGCGGCACTTAAGGCTATGGTGGAAGGAATGGAGTACGAGAATGGGCTAACAGCCGGGTTTATTCGCCAAATTGATAGATTGAGCCATTTGGTAAATAGCCTTCTCACACTGACACGCCTGGACAATTCAAAATTAGAACTAAACATGGGGACACTTCCTGTAAAGGGCTTATTAGACGAGGCCTTGTGGACGATGAAACCACTTTTGCTCAAGAGAAAACTTGTGCTGAATATTGAAGAGGAAACATGGATTTATGGTGACCCAGATTGGTTGCACCAGGCATTGGTAAACGTCTTGGACAATGCCATAAGATATACTCCAAATGATAAAGAGATATACCTAGATGTCAAGAACATTGATGACTTTGTGCATATAATAATTGAGGATACCGGAAAAGGGGTGGAGCCGGATATGCTTCCTTATTTGGGGGACCGATTTTTCCGAATATCAGCATCAAGAGACCGCAAAAGCGGGGGTTCAGGATTGGGCCTTTCAATCGTAAGTGAAATCGTATCACTCCACAACGGGTTTGTTACATTTGACAGCCCTCCCGACAGGGGGCTTAAAGTTGATATAGCATTACCAAAAGCACATCCGGAAAATTTAACAATTTCGTAAAACCTCTACACTCTTTTGTAAAGACTTTATGAAATAATATAGATAAACAGCCAAAGTAAGGCTTTAATGACAATAAGCTTAAGGAAAAGGAGGTGCGAAATGAAGAACAAATATACCAAGATTGCACTTATCGGGGTAATAGTGCTGATTTTTTCATTGATGTTCATTAATAAATCACTACAGCTGCCAAAAATAAATGCATTGCCGGAGGCAGAAAGGGGCCAGATATCACAGGATAGGCAATCGGGCAATACAGATGCAATACGTGAGGAAATACGAGATGTAAACCCTTCAGCCTTAAAAAACCTAGGTGATTTGGCCTTTTGTCGAGACGGGTTTTTATATGTCATAGAGGGTAAAACTGGAGAAATAAGGCAGCTCACACAGACCGGTAGAGCCCTGTTTCCACGATGGTCCTATGATGGCAAATACCTTGCCTTCATCAGAATAACCGATCAAAAAGCAATGACAGGGGCCCTTTGGATAGTGGACAGAGAGGGGAAAGGGGCATATCAAGTACAAGGGGTGTCAGATACACTGGGAGCCGATGATTTTAAATGGTCTCCCACACAAAATACCCTGGCTGTAGGAGGATTTGGGAGCGGCATATGGATAGTGCCTGTGAAAGATAAGCCCCAAAGTATTGTTGAAACAGATAGCCCTGTATGGGTTGCTTGGTCCCCTGATGGGAAACGCCTTGCCTACAATGTTACAAAAGGGGATCCACAAACTGAACAATGTGGTGATATCTTATACATCTATGATGTAGATAGCGGAAAATCAACACCTCAATTGGATCTATCACAAACTGGAGCAGGTATTGAAGTAGCCGAATGGTGGCCTGATGGAAAAGGACTGCTGTTTTGGGGCAATTTTGCTTTGCATTCTGCATCTTTAAGGGCTGATGGCCTTGGGCTAGTCAGTTTAAAACTGGGTGAGAAAGAACCAAAAAATATAGCCTGCACTCTAGCATATACGGATTGGCTCTCATTTCTGCCGGATGGCAGACTGCTTATCGTAAAAGGCTGTGGCAGAACCTTGTGGATGGAAAAGGATATAGCTATAGCTGATGTAAAGACAGGCAAAGTTGAAGACTTAAAAAACGTACCAGGGCATGTGACGTTTGACCCTGCAATATCTCCTGATGGCACGAAGATAGCCTTTATTGCAGCAAAAGAGATGGAAGACTCGGTATTTTATGAAGATCAGGATGCCTGGTTTGAAAGCCGCACTTTGTGGGTTTGTGATGCAGATGGCTCCAACCCAAGGCGCCTGGAAAACGCAGGCACAAACGTATATCAGCCAATGTGGTCAAAAGACGGCAGCCACATACTATATGCAAAAGATGAATACATCTGGCTAATCGATGCAAATGATACAAAACCAGAGCAAGTTTTAAGGCCTTCCTTAAGTAAAGAGGAATATTTCGGCTTTTACGGCTACAAAAGATATACAGACCAATTATCTTGGTTTAGGTAGTAGACTTGGTTCAAGTATAGAAATCAATATCTAGCAAAAAAGAGCTGGCATAAAACGCTAGCTCTTTTTGCTAATACAAATATATTAATTTCCCAAACTTTCCGCAGCATGCGTAACTTTTTGATCATCTCATGCGTTTATATAAAT
>DUTQ01000158.1 GCA_012841995.1 Thermoanaerobacterales bacterium
ACAAACCTTTTGTAGAATGGTATCGATTATATATTGGTCCGGGTGGAGGGATTTGAACCCCCGACCCCATGGTCCCAAACCATGTGCGCTACCAAACTGCGCTATGCCCCGAAGATTAAGACAATGAATAGTATACATTAAATATTTTGTTGAGTCAAGATTATTTTAGCATAAATTATTGTGTTTATCAACATAATTTAAAGAAAATGTTGTCAAACGCAATTTTATTAGGTAAATCCACCAAAATTACTGACATATGAGGTGCAGATGTGCTTTCATTTTTTGTATTGCCATCGCCCTATGGCTTATTCTGTTTTTCTGTTCTGGCAAGACCTCAGCCAAAGTCTTTTTTAAGCTTGGCACTAAAAAAACCGGATCATACCCAAACCCTCCAGTTCCTCTGGCCTCTAATAGGATTTGCCCTTCTAAAAAACCATGTTCTACATAAACCCTATTATCAGGAAAAGCAAGAGCCAGGCTGCATACAAAACGAGCCTGCCTTTGGTCTGGTAAAACATTCTTCATCTTTTGTAAAAGCTTTTTTATGTTGTCCTCATCTGTTGCACAAGGGCCGGCATACCGAGCTGAGTAAATGCCTGGTTCACCATTCAGCGCCTTTACCTCAAGGCCGGAATCATCTCCCAATGCGGGGAAACCAGTTGCATTTGCCACTGTCTTGGCCTTTATTATGGCATTTTGTTCAAAAGTGGACCCATCTTCACAAATCTTTATATTTGGGTATTTTGAAATATCTATAATCTCAAAAGGCCACTTTCCAAGCAGCTCTATAAACTCGGAGAGCTTTCCTTTATTCCTTGTAGCTATAATCAGTCTACTCATTTTTTACCTCATTGATAACATCTGAAAGCATCTTTTTTTGAATTTCTATTAACTCAAAAATCCCTTTTTCAGCTAAATTAAGCATCTCGTCAAGATCTGCCCTTGTAAAGGGAAATTCCTCACCAGTGCCTTGAATTTCCACAATCTGCCCTTCATCTGTCATGACAACATTCATATCTACCTGTGCTTTAGAATCCTCAGAAAATCTAAGGTCCAGCATTTTTTGACCATCTACTATTCCTACGCTGACAGCAGAAACAAAATTTCTGATAGGAAATACCTGTATTGAATTATTGTCTTTTAGGAATTTAATAGCGTCCGCAAGAGCCAAAAAAGCCCCTGTTATTGATGCAGTTCTAGTACCCCCGTCAGCCTGAAGGACATCACAATCAAGCCATATTGTTCTTTCACCCAAGGCCTTTAAGTCTACCACTGATCTTAATGCTCTTCCAATCAATCTCTGTATCTCCATAGTCCTCCCACTGGGCCTTAAAATTTCCCTCATATTTCTCGTTTGAGTCGCCCTTGGAAGCATGGAATATTCCGCTGTTATCCATCCATTTCCCTTGCCCCTTAAAAATGGAGGTACTTTTTCATCGACAGTAGCAGTGCAAATTACTTTTGTCTCACCTGCTTCAATCAAAACTGACCCTTCTGCATATTTGTTGAAATTCCTTGTTATTGTTATAGGTCGCAATTCATCATATAATCTACCGTCTATTCTCTCCAAAAAAACCTCATCCTCTCTATGAAAACCACTAAATATTTTCCGTATTTACATAAATCGGGCTTGAAATAGGGCTATCGAGAATTGTCCCTTCTGGTAAGACTTCTTTTTTCCCTTCTACTAGGATACTCACCTGCTCTACCCCCGGAAATTGCGATACAGTCAATACAATTGAGTTTACCAATGACTGTTCTACATCTGTCCCTCCTCCATACCCGAGCAAGTCTTTAGAAAAATTAACCACTACTTCAGAAGCATCTTGTTTAACATCCAAAACTTTTGC
>DUTQ01000159.1 GCA_012841995.1 Thermoanaerobacterales bacterium
CAAGCTACCACATAAAGGACATTTTATTTAATGTCCTATTATTTTTTATATTTGTTTGTTTACAATATGCCGTTTCGCTAATTTTAGGCTTTAATATCTGTTGAATACTTTAGTTTAAGCAAAAAAATTTAAAGCCTAAAATTAGCGAAACGGCATATTGTAAACAAACAAATATAAAAAATAATAGGACATTAAATAAAATGTCCTTTATGTGGTAGCTTGAATATCTTAAAATATATATGTGAAAATTTAAGGGAGGTATTTTGTAAAATGGATTTTGGAAAAGTAATAACCGCTATGGTAACTCCTTTTGATGAAGATTTAAATGTTGATTTTAAAGCACTTGAAATACTTGTTGAACATCTAATCAATACAGGCACAGATACAATACTTGTAGCCGGTACAACAGGTGAATCGCCAACACTTACTGATGATGAAAAACTTGAACTTTTCAAAGCCACTAAAAGCATAGCCGGCGGCAGGGCAAAGATAATGGCAGGAACAGGCTCAAATGATACAAGACACAGTATTGAACTATCACAAGAGGCAAACAAGATAGGAGTAGATGGGCTTTTATTAGTAACCCCTTATTATAACAAACCTACACAAGAGGGACTTTACCAGCATTTTAAGATGATAGCCGAGGAAGTTGACACACCCATAGTGCTTTACAATGTACCGGGGAGGACGTCTGCTACCATAGAACCTGATACAATAGCAAGACTTTCTGAAGTTAAAAACATAGTTGCACTTAAAGAAGCTGGCGGGAACTTGGATAAAACAAGCATGACCAGGTGTGTTGCTCCAAATCTAACTATTTACAGTGGTGATGACAGTCTGACACTGCCTATGCTGTCACTTGGAGCAAAAGGAGTTATAAGTGTGGCATCACATGTGGTAGGCAAACAAATCAAAGAAATGATAGAAAGCTTTGAAGCAGGGGATATCAAAAAAGCCGAGAAAATACACCTGGATATTTTTGATGTGTTTAAAGGTCTTTTTGTTATAACAAACCCCATTCCTGTGAAAGAAGCTGTGAACATGATGGGAATAAAAGTAGGAGGTTTCAGGCCCCCCCTTACTGGTGCAGATGAAAAAACCAAAAAACAATTAGAAAAGCTACTTACATCACATGGCTTGATTTAGTATTTAAGGCTGTTCCAATCAATTTTGGCACAGCCTTTTTTAATTTATATAAAATGATAGAATATAAAAAGAAGTAAATACATGATATTATAATTTATGTGAGGGTTTTATATGCAAGAATACATAAGATATCCTACTGAAATGATTGACGACCTGCTTTGTAAGGATTTAAAAATCATTCAAGACGAGAAATCATATAGATTTGCCATTGATGCGGTATTGCTTGCAAATTTTGTAAAGGCAGGCAAAAAAGACAGAGTAATCGACTTGGGAACTGGCAGTGGGGTAATACCACTTCTTGTTTCAGCCAAAACCGAAGCTAAACAGATTGTGGGGCTTGAGATACTGGAAGATGTCGCCGAAAGGGCTAAAAGAAGTGTAGAGATGAACGATCTTCAACAAAGAATAAAAATAGTCTGTGGGGACTTAAAAGATGCTGCTGAAATTTTTGGCAGAGAGAGTTTTTCTGTTGTTGTTACAAATCCCCCATATATGA
>DUTQ01000022.1 GCA_012841995.1 Thermoanaerobacterales bacterium
GATTAACTGACTCAAAGGGCAGAACAGTTGATTTTAGAAATACAATTTTAATAATGACTTCAAATGTAGGAGCAAATCTCATACAAAAAACTAGTGGATTAGGCTTTACGCCTGAACAAGACGAAAAAGAAAGCCATGACGATATGAAAGAAAAAGTGATAGATGAACTCAAACGTACCTTTAGACCTGAATTCTTAAACCGCATTGACGAGATTATTGTATTCCATGCCTTAAACGAAGAACATATACGTCAAATTGTAAGCCTGATGATAAATGAGGTTAATGACAGATTAAAGGAAAACGAAATTAACATTGAAGTCACAGATAAAGCTAAAGATCTTCTTGCCAAAAAGGGCTTTGATCCTATGTTTGGTGCAAGACCATTGCGCCGGGCTATTCAAAAGATGGTAGAGGATAGACTATCTGAAGAGCTTTTGAAAGGCAACATATCAAAGGGTGATACTGTTTTAATAGATGAGCAAGATGGAGAGCTTACTTTTAGAAGAAAGGAACTCTCACTGTCAAAAAGCTGATGCAGTTGAAAAGCAAGGCTTGTGAATGTGACAAGAAAATTCTCGACCAGACTTATGAAAGTCTTGTGCTTGAAAACAAACAACCACCTGCCTAGGCAGGTGGTTGTTTGTTTAATAGGAAATATGGGATAATTTTTAAGGGTGTGAGAATATATTGAAACAGAAAACACGTTTTGTATGTCAACAATGTGGATCTGTGGCACCAAAGTGGATGGGCCGTTGTCCTGAATGCGGCAACTGGAATTGTATTGTTGAAGAAGTCATACAAAGATCAACAACATCTAGCATCTCCATTGATCTAAAAAAGCCGTGTTTAATAAATGAAATAACTTATTTTGAAGAGGAACGCATTTTAACATCAATAAAAGAACTAGACAGAGTCCTAGGTGGTGGTATAGTACCCGGTAGTTTGATTTTGGTAGGTGGGGATCCGGGGATAGGGAAATCTACGCTAATGCTTCAGGCGTGCGGGAATTTAAGTAAAAGCAGAAAAACACTGTATATCTCTGGGGAAGAATCGGAAAAGCAGATAAAGCTCCGGGCTAAAAGGCTTGATATTGAAGATGGTTTGTTATACATATCCACACAAAATGATATCAGCCTAATAGAAGAGTCTGTAAAAAATATGGCTCCTGAAATCGTAGTTATTGATTCCATTCAAACCGTATATTCTCCAAATTTGGAATCAGGGCCTGGCAGTGTGAGCCAGATAAGGGAATCTACCGTTAGGCTTATGAGACTTTCCAAGGAAGCAGGGCCTGCTATATTTATAGTGGGTCATGTAACAAAAGAGGGTAACCTGGCAGGGCCTAGGTTATTGGAACATATGGTGGATTGTGTATTATATTTTGAAGGTGAAAGATATAATTCTTACCGTCTTCTCAGAGCTGTAAAAAACCGATTTGGTTCAACAAATGAGATAGGGATTTTTGAGATGCGTGACAAGGGTTTAAAAGAGGTTGAAAATCCGTCAAGGTATCTACTTTCGGGCAAGGCACAAAATACAGCAGGGTCGGC
>DUTQ01000160.1 GCA_012841995.1 Thermoanaerobacterales bacterium
ACATATATGTATATGATCTTGTGTATACAGTATACTCGTATTTAGCCTAAGATCACAACATAAAAGTTAATTACATACCGCAGTATTATCAGATTGTATACAGATAAACCGGTATCCAAATATGCTGAATATTCTGTATTTGTGTTTTTTTGTATTAATAAAATAAGATTTATGAGGTGATTCCAAAATGAAATCAAACGACAAAGCAACTATAGTGCTAGGTGTTATTGGATCAGATGTCCATGCAATAGGTATTCGAATTCTTGAAGAGGCTTTTACCGAGGCAGGATTTAATGTGGTAAACATCGGGGTCTTATCACCACAGGAAGACTTTATCAATGCTGCCATAGAAACTGATGCCGATGCCATATTGATCTCTTCGCTTTATGGTCATGGAGAGCTGGATTGCAAGGGTTTTAAAGAAAAGTGCATTGAAGCAGGCCTAAATGATGTCCTTTTGTACGTCGGCGGCAATTTGGTTGTAGGAAAACAAGATTGGGAAACTACTAAAAAGAAGTTTTTAAACATGGGATTTGACAGAGTTTATCCTCCGGGAACTCTGCCTGCAGAACCAATTAAAGATTTAAAACAAGATTTGGGTATAGAGTAAATATATGTTTGTAAAGAGGTGTAATCATGGGATTAGCTTTGCTGATGGATATCGGAAGTACCTATACAAAAGCAACGGTTGTTGACCTTGAGGAAGTTGAGTTAAAGGCCAGGGTTGAAACATTGACAACAGTAAATGAAGATATAAATATCGGAGTAAATAAGGTGTTAAAAGAGCTAAAAGCTATGGGAATAGATCCAGACAAGGCAGAGTATAAACTGGCGTGTAGTAGTGCAGCGGGTGGATTAAAAATGGTAGCATTGGGGCTTGTGCCTGATTTGACTGTTGAAGCTGCCAGACGAGCTGCATTAGGTGCTGGAGCTAAAGTTGGTCAAGTATTTTGTTATGAACTGACTGATACTGAGCTGGAGCAAATTGTAAAATATTCACCAGATATCATCCTGCTGGCTGGCGGTACTGATGGTGGCAATAAAAATGTCATTATTCACAATTCCAGAAAGCTGGCTGAGCTTGAGCTGGACGTTCCAATCATAGTAGCAGGCAATAAAGTAGCAGCACCTACTGTTGAAAAAATACTTCTATCAGCAAATAAAGAAGTTTATATAACTGAAAATGTTATGCCTAAATTGGAAAGTTTAAACATCGAACCTGTAAGAAAAACCATTAGGAATGTATTTTTATCAAAAATAATCTATGCCAAGGGTCTTTCCAAGTTGAGTCAATACACTGGTAATGCAATCATGCCTACACCTTCTGCAGTAATGAAGGCGGCAGAACTTTTAGCCAGAGGAACCGATAAACACGAAGGCTTGGGTGAAATTATGGTTGTAGACATAGGTGGAGCTACAACAGATGTAGATTCTGTAGCAGTGGGAACACCTGCAAAGGCTGGAGTAACTTTAAGGGGATTAAGAGAACCTTTTGTTAAGAGAACTGTAGAAGGGGATTTGGGGATGCGGTATAGCGCTCCTTCTCTAGTTGA
>DUTQ01000161.1 GCA_012841995.1 Thermoanaerobacterales bacterium
GAAGTAAGACCTACTATTCCAAAGCCTGAAAGCAATGGGTCTACGTTTTCGAGTATTTTAGCAATCCCCAAGGCAAGAGCCATGTTTAATGGGATATTGACCGGCCCGGTTGTAGCACTTGCTGTATCTATTGCTATATCAATAAATTCTCTAGGTACAAAAAAACACATGACAATTACTATTGCAAATAAAGGTACTACTATCTTTATTGTGGGTATATTGTTTATAATCTTAAATATCCCCAAGGCCATACCACCACCAAAGCCTATAGCAACCGCATTTATTAAAATATTTTGTGGTATGGCGCCTATAGAGATTTCCTCCACCTCCATAGCAAGTGCTTTAAGAGCCGGCTCGACTAAAGTCCCAAAATACCCTAACACAAAAGCGAAGAGTAATATCATCCACTTTTTCCCCATTGTCGGCAGCTCCATGCCTATCTCCTCACCGAAGGCAAGGAGGCTTATAGAGGCTCCCTGCAAAAATAGGTGTAGCCCTACAATCGTCAAAATTATGCCCATTAAAAATGTGCTTAGATCTTCAATAGGCTTTTTTAAAATAAAAACTTTAATAACCAGTAAAAATGACATAATCGGCAATATATTTTTAGCTGTGCCCCAGAGAGATTTCATGTTATTTGCCAACAATTCAAACAATGCATTTGCCCCTCCTCAATTATAAAATGCTTAATAATTTTGAATAAATTTAATATATAGTGTGAATTATAGTACCCATATAATTAAAATCATTTCAGCATCTTTAAACCTATTTTCAACCATCTTGTCTATTATAAACTGTTTTTCGGGGCTTTATCAATAGCATAAGTGATAATATAATATAAAACTGACACCATGACTTTTATTATACAAGCCCCAATAATCGGGCTGATTGTGCTACAATAAAGCAAATAACTATACCTGTTATAGTCGGAATCACAAAGGACATAAAGGTCCATTTTTTGCTTTGCGTCTCTTTGAATATTGTCAAAAGTGTAGTACCGCACGGGAAATGGTTCAATGAAAAAAGCATCGTACAAACCGCTGTAAGCCAGGTCCACCCATTAGCCACAAGAAGCTGCCTTAATTCGCCTATGGTATCAAGCTCAAGCATGGCACCTGATGACATATAGCTCATTATTATTATTGGTATTACTATCTCGTTTGCAGGAAATCCAAGTATAAAAGCCATAAGGATGTAACCATCCATTCCCAAGAGATATCCGAATGGCTGTAAAAATGCTGCACAGTGATTTAAGATGCTTTGACCTCCAACCAAAATATTTGCCATAATCCATATTAAAACCCCTGCAGGGGCGGCAACTATTACCGCTCTAGCTAAAACGAATAGCGTTCTATCAAAAATAGAGCGGATTAATATCCTCCCAACTTGAGGCTTTCTATATGGCGGAAGCTCTAATGTGAAAGATGAAGGAAGCCCTTTGAGGATGGTTTTAGACAGCAACTTTGATATGATAAGTGTGATGACAACCCCAAGAACAATAGCACACATAACAGCTGCTGCTGCAGCAATTGATTTAAAAGGCCCAGCATTTGCTGCAATAAATATGGAGGAAAGAGCTATCAATATGGGAAATCGTCCATTACATGGAACAAAATTATTTGTAATGGTTGCAATAAGCCTTTCACGAGGAGAGTCAATAATTCTACATGCTATTACTCCTGCTGCATTGCACCCAAAGCCCATACACATGGTTAATGCCTGTTTCCCGTGTGCACATGCCCTTTTAAAAAAATTGTCCAAGTTAAATGCCACTCTTGGCAGATACCCCAAATCCTCCAATAGCGTAAAAAGCGGGAAAAATATTGCCATAGGCGGTAACATAACGGATATTACCCAAGCCAATGTTCTATACACTCCTAGCACAAGAATGTCATATAAAAATACAGGCACCCCGGCAGATAGGAGTAATATAGACAGGCGCTCTTCTAACCAAAAAAGCCCATTTGCCAATAGTTCAGACGGATAATTTGCCCCCTGAATGGTAATCCAAAAAACCAATCCCAATAAAGCTATCATGATTGGAATGCCAAATACCTTCGATGTCAGGATGTGGTCAATTTTCCTATCAAGCTCATTATGTTGCCTGCTTTTATATACTACTGTTTTACAAGCTATTTGTTCGGCAGTATTGACGATAGTTGAAACAACGCGGTCTCGCAAAGTATCGCTA
>DUTQ01000162.1 GCA_012841995.1 Thermoanaerobacterales bacterium
TATGGAATCAATAGATAATAAGATTAAAGAATTACATGAAAAGCGCAAAGCCATAGAACTTGGTGGCGGCGAAAAACGCATTCAGAAGCAACATAAAAGTGGAAAGCTAACAGCCAGAGAGCGTATAGAGAAGCTATTAGACGAAGGAAGTTTTGTTGAAATTGATGCATTTGTAGAACATCGTTGCACAAATTTCGATATGGCAGACAAAAAGGCCCCAGGAGAAGGTGTAGTAACCGGGTATGGTACTATAGAAGGCAGATTAGTTTATGTTTTCGCTCAAGACTTTACAGTAATCGGTGGTTCACTTGGTGAGATGCATGCTGCTAAAATATGCAAGGTAATGGACATGGCAGTTAAGATGGGAGCCCCTGTTATAGGGTTGAATGACTCCGGTGGTGCTAGAATTCAAGAAGGAGTAGATGCTCTCAAAGGCTATGGGGATATTTTTTACAGAAATACTCTGTCTTCAGGTGTAATTCCTCAAATCTCTGTAATTGTAGGTCCGTGTGCAGGAGGAGCAGTGTATTCCCCAGCTCTTACAGACTTTGTTTTCATGGTAACAGGAACAAGCAAGATGTTTATTACTGGACCTCAGGTAATAAAGGCTGTAACTGGTGAAGAAGTTACTCCAGAAGATCTTGGCGGTGCAAAAGCTCACAACCAAAAAAGCGGTGTAGCACATTTTATTAGTGAAAATGAAGATGATTGCATTGAACAGATAAAAAGACTTGTTTCATTTATTCCTTCCAACAACTTAGAGGACGCTCCTTTTAAAGAAACAGGAGATGATCCAAATAGAATTATACCGGAGTTAAACCATCTTGTACCAGCTGATCCCAATAAACCTTATGATATGAAACAAGCTATAACTGGTGTTGCAGACAATGGTGACTTTTTTGAAGTACAACCTCTATTTGCACCTAATATGATAACAGGATTTATGAGGCTTAATGGTCACAGTGTAGGTGTTTTGGCAAATCAGCCAAGGATATTAGCAGGTTGCTTAGATATCGATGCATCAGACAAAGCAGCAAGATTTATAAGATTTTGTGATGCCTTTAATATTCCCTTGGTTACATTTACTGATACACCTGGATACCTTCCTGGAGTAGCCCAAGAACATGGTGGTATAATAAGGCATGGTGCAAAACTGCTTTATGCTTATTCTGAAGCTACTGTTCCAAAGTTAACAGTGATAACAAAGAAAGCATATGGTGGAGCTTATATTGCAATGTGTTCTAGGCATCTAGGTGCTGATCAGGTATTTGCTTGGCCGACAGCGGAAATTGCTGTTATGGGTCCAGATGGAGCAGCAAACATTATTTTTAAGAAAGATATTGAAACATCCAAAGATCCAGCAACAACTCGTCAAGAAAAGATACAAGAATATAGAGATAACTTTGCAAATCCATATCAAGCTGCAGCTCGTGGATATATAGACGATATTATTGAACCCTCTACAACGAGATTAAAACTCGTTTCGGCCCTTGAAATGCTAATATCTAAAAGAGAAACAAGACCTGCTAAAAAGCATGGCAATATACCTGTATAAAAAGGGGTGAGAATTTCATGTCAGAACTAGCGTTAAATCTATTAGAATCTGGAAGAGCATGCGTTTTAGGCATGGGGATAGTTTTTGTTACACTCTATGTCCTGTCAATAATACTAGATTTTATGAAATATATATTTTATCATGATGATAAAGCTGTTGAAGTAAAAAAAAATGAGCAAGATGTAGTTGCAGAAAAAGCAGATGTTCAAGAAACAGATGTTCAAGAAGATGATACACAAATAGTTGCTGTTATTGCAGCTGCATTGAGCCAATACATGGATACATCTGTTGGTGCATTCAAAATTGGTTCCATACGCCGTATTCATAAAAAAACTCCTGTATGGGGAATAGCTGCTAGAATGGATAGTAACCAATTTGATTAGTGTTTTATTTTATAATATTTTAATGATTAGCCTTGCTTTATAAGCGCCTCGGGCGTTTAGTATATCAATATATAACTGTCATAGGAAAATTAACATGAGGCGTATATAAAAATAATAAAAAGTTGAGCATTGAAGGGAGAAAAGTAACGTGAAAAAATATAACATCACCGTTAATGGTCAAAGCTACGAAGTTGAGGTTGAAGAAATTGGAGGAGAAACACCTGTACAAGCTGCATCAGTTGTTAAACCAGCAGTACAAGAACAACCGAAACCAGCTGCACAACCTAAAGCAGCACCTGCACCGCGTAAAAAGGCAGTTCCAGCAGGCAAAGTAAAAATTGAGTGTCCGATGCCAGGAACAATCTTGTCTATTAAAACAAAAGTGGGAGCAAAGGTTTCTAAAGGCGATATAATTATGATCCTTGAAGCTATGAAAATGGAAAATGAAATCCTTGCACCCCAAGATGGAACTATTGCTAGTATAGAAGTATCCGAAGGAACTTCTGTAAACACAGGTGATTTACTAGCTACTATAGAATAAAAATTTAAAAATGGGAGTGGAGGATCTTGCTTGAACAGATAATTAATTTTATCCAGACAACAGGTTATGTTAATATAACCATTAAAGAACTAATCATGATCGCCGTGGCTTGTTTTCTCCTTTATCTTGCTATAAAAAAAGAATACGAACCACTATTGTTAGTTCCTATTAGCTTTGGAATGCTACTTGCAAATATACCTTTGGCAGGGTTGATGGAAGAAGGCGGTTTTCTTTACTGGATATACCAAGGTGTAGAACTGGATATATATCCGCCTTTGATATTCCTAGGAGTTGGGGCTATGACAGACTTTGGCCCACTTATTGCAAACCCTAAAAGTTTATTGCTTGGTGCTGCAGCGCAATTTGGAGTTTTCACAGCTTTCCTAGGTGCAACACTGTTAGGTTTTAACTTTCAAGAAGCTGCACATCAGCTCCACCTATAATCCCAA
>DUTQ01000023.1 GCA_012841995.1 Thermoanaerobacterales bacterium
TAACAGTGATTTAATGTCATCTTCCCAAGAAGTTAAAAAAAAGCTTAAATCAGCATTAGTGATATTTGCATAAAAAACAATCACCAAAGCCACACATAAAATGGCAATAAAGACCTTGAAAAAAGGCTTTTTCATTATAGTAATTCCTCCCGGCCCATCTTTCTTAGAGTCTCAACTACTCTTTTCACATCTTGAGCCTTCTGTTTTGGACATACTAGTATAGCATCTTCTGTTTCTACAACAATCATATCTTCTAGCCCTACTGCTGCTACTAGCCTTTCACTTGCATATATGATAGAATTTCTCGTATCAATGCTTACATAATCACCTTTTGCGATATTCCCACTTTCATCAGGCGGAAAAATACTGCCCAATGCATCCCAACTACCTACATCACTCCAACCAAAATCTCCAGGTATTACTGCTACATTTTCAGCCCGCTCCATTATTCCATAATCAATGGATATGCTCTGCAACTTGGGGTAAACCTCTTCAAGTATTTTTTCCTCATCTGGTCCGTCCAAATATGGCTCTATTTCAATTATCCTGTGATAAAGTCTTGGGAGAAATCTTTCAAAATTTGAAAGAATAACTGACGTCTTCCATACAAACATACCACTGTTCCAAAGATAATTGCCATTTTCAATATAAGCCTTTGCTTTTGGCACATCTGGTTTTTCAACAAAGTCCAGTACTTCAAATGCAGTTTTTTCTTCTAACTCTATAGTCGCTTCCCTGTCAAATTTTATATAGCCATAACCCGTAGATGGGTATGTGGGTTTGATACCTATTGTTACGATTTTATCATGTTTTTCTGCCAAATTACAGGCAACACTTAAAATCCGCTGAAAATAATCCGTGTCCTTTATAAAGTGGTCTGAGGGAAAGACACCCATAAGTGCATCACCACATCTTTTTTTAATCAAAAGGGCCGCATATGCTATACAAGCCGCAGTGTTTCTTCTCATAGGTTCAATCAATACATTTTCCCTTGGAATATCCGGTATATCCTCTAAAACTACCTTATTTAATATCTCTTCCTGAGCCTTATTTGTCACTATCAACACCTGTTCGGTAGGAAAAACACCACTTATCCGCTTTATAGTGTTGTTTATCATACTATCTTCACCGGTTATGTTTAAAAACTGTTTTGGTGCAGACAATCTGCTAAGCGGCCAAAAACGCGTTCCCCCACCACCTGCCATTATTACTCCATATCTTTCCATAATTATCTACCCCCAACATTATATTTTCTTGTTCATAATCTAATCAATATAATCCTATTTTCCCCAAAAGTTCAATAAAGTTTTCATAATCCCATAAACTCCAAAAAAGTTAAACTATAAATCTATTCGATAGAAATCATTTGTAGAAAGTAGAGAAATATTTTAAAAATCCTTGCTTTTATTATACCAATATTATGACATTATTGAACCCTTTTTTATACAAATAATATAATTTTACCGTGTAAATCTTGTTTAGTTTGTCAATTTATAAATAAACTGTAAACATGTAAAATAGAAGTAAATGCATACTAAAGGAGATGAATTTATTTTATGGCCAGCGTTGTTTTAAAAAATGTTAACAAGATATTTCCGGGCGATGTAAAAGCCGTAATAGATTTTAATCTGGAAATCAAAGATAAGGAGTTTGTAGTCCTTGTAGGCCCTTCTGGCTGTGGAAAATCTACTACTCTTCGCATGGTAGCAGGTCTTGAGGAGATAACATCAGGAGAAATTTATATAGGTGATAGATTGGTTAATGATATCCCTCCCAAAGACAGGGATATAGCAATGGTTTTTCAAAACTATGCCTTATACCCCCACATGAACGTCTATGATAATATGGCCTTTGGTCTAAAGCTGCGAAAACTTCCAAGAGCTAAAATAGATGCCCGAGTAAAAGAAGCTGCACGAATCCTGGGAATCGAGGATTACTTAAATCGAAAACCAAAAGCTCTCTCTGGAGGTCAAAGACAGCGCGTTGCCTTGGGAAGGGCCATCGTCCGTGAACCCAAAGTGTTCCTGATGGATGAACCTCTGTCAAATCTGGATGCAAAGCTTCGGGTTTTGATGAGGACTGAACTTTCAAAACTACACAACCGCCTCCAAACAACCTTCATCTATGTCACACATGACCAAACAGAGGCCATGACAATGGGAGATCGCATCGTTGTAATGAAGGATGGATACGTATACCAGGTAGATACCCCAAAGAATATATACGACCACCCTGCAAATATTTTTGTAGCAAGTTTTATTGGAAGCCCACAAATGAATTTCATAGATGTAAAACTTTTCGCAGAAAGTGATAAGTTATATGTGAGCTTTGGGAATGCAAAACTTGTCATACCAGATGAAATAAAAAATAAAATCAATCCTTCATACATGGGTAAAGAAGTTGTTATGGGCATCAGGCCAGAGGATATACACGATGAACCGGCACTTTTAGAACGCTACCCCGAATACTGCTTTTACACAAACGTAGATGTTGTTGAACTTATGGGTTCAGAGACATTCCTATACATGGACTTTGAAGGCAATACGCTTACAGCAAGAGTAGACCCTGGCAGCAGTGCACAACCAGGTGATAAGATCAAGATAGGTTTTAATATGAATAAGGTTCATCTCTTTGATAAAGATACAACAAACAGAATCTTCTAATTAACGATTAAAGCCACTTCATATTTTACTTGAAGTGGCTTATTCTTTATAAGGTTCTCGGTAAAAGGTTTAAAGTTGTTTCAAAATACCTTATTATATTAGTATAAACTTGATACCGGTGTAGAAAATACTCCGTGAAGGGTTTTTATACCGAAATCAAACTCCAGTATTATTACTGGTGATTAATGCATGGTTATGGTTAATAAAATATATTTGGAAACATAGGTGATTTTTGTGCAAAATATCTTAAACAAACTTTTAGATGGAATTATACCTTGCCTTGAGACAAAATTTGCTATAACGGATAAAAAAGGCCACCTCATATATGGTGGTGACATGGAGAAGGCTATGCAAAGTTCCATTCGAATTTGTGGTGCTAAATTTACACTTTTAGCAGATATACCCCCATCAATACTCAAAGACTTTGGGCTTTTAGTAGAGGATTACATAAATACAAGGCTTGGCAGCAAAATTCTCGACTGTCTCCTTGGCAAGGAAAATCCCCCTGAAGGATTCCCATTTCCCTGTGGCCTTCTTTTGATAAAATCACCTGGCAAATTGGAAGATTTGTTATATGAGCTCTTTAAAACTGACCTGATTTTTTCCATGCCAGATACAACACTACTTGTAATCCTTCAACTCGATAACTTAAACGAATTAAAAGAAATATCACAAGCACTTTTGGACTCCATTAACGAAGAATTATGCGTAAAAACTATCATAAGTATAGGGCGCATCTCACATTCTTGGGAAGAAATGTCTATGTCTTTTAAAGAAGCTCAAAAGGCTCTAGACTTTGCACCAAAAATCAATTCAAGCATTGTATCATATAATGATATGATATTCGAAAGGCTTCTTTTATCCATCCCCAACGAGACAAGGAAAAATTTCGTCAATGAGATTAAACAAAAATTGGATTTACTAGATAAAGATACGCGTAAGACCATAAGAGTTGTCTTGGATTGTAATTTAAACATGTCTGAAGCTGCACGCAAGCTTTACATTCACCGAAACACACTGATGTATAGACTGGATAAAATTGCAAATAGCACAGGCCTTGATTTAAGAAACTTTAAAGATGCTGTAAAAATGGAGATTTTTAAAGAAATTCAATAAATGCATACCAAAAAATGTTTGCATTATAAAAATCGGTGAAGACAACAGCACCTCTCCGAAAAGCAAGACCTGTTATTCTAAAGCCTAGCTTAAGCACTACGCAGAAGGCTTGCGGGCAATTCAGCATCCTGCCGAGTGCCCGCCAGCGTGCAGGACGCACGCTGACCTTGCTACGTTTGACCCACGCTTAAGAATAACAACGGTCTTACTTAAAGAGATCGTTTGCCGTCATCTTCACCGATTTCTTAATATACCTTGATCCGATGGCCGCCGGAAGTTATCAAGGCAATATGCCATTTGCATATATATAAAACATCTTTTCAGAGATAGCATCTAATTCATACTTTTTTTGTAAAAAAACATTCTCTGCAACAAGGGAGACTATCATACCTAAAAAACCGTGTGCAGCAACCAATGGATCTACTTCACTGCTACCATATTGTCTTACAAGGTCTGCAAGTAATTTGATTATTTGATGCTTTTTTATATGTACCCATTCTACAGTTTGATAGTCCATTGTAACCGGGATTCTTATAATGAGCTTTGCTATATCCTTATTCATCTCCATAAATTGAAAGCTAAAATCAATAATTTTTTTAAATACTTTCACATCATTGCCAGAAACCTGTATTTCCTGCTCCAATTTCTCTGTAAAGGCATCAAAGCCTTCTTTAATCATTTCCTGGAACAGTTGCTCCTTGCCATTGAAGTATTGATATATGGTCCCTTTGCCAACACCTGCTGTAGAGGCAATATCATCCATACGGCTTTTTTCATAGCCTTCCCGGGAAAACACAGAAGCTGCTGCCTTCAAAATAGCCATCCTCTTCTCTTTTTTTCTTCCCTCCATCATTAGTCACCTCAAAATTTTATTCTAACCCTTTACCAGCCCAATTCTCCAGTTCAGCTACGGCAACGTTGTAATCAAATACAGCAGATGTATAAGCCAATTCAGCTTGATTTAGTTTTTCCTGTGCCTCTAACAATTCTGCCGTTGTTGCTGTCTTGTATTTGTATTTTAGTTCTGTTATGCGATAAGCTTCAGCACATTGCTGCTTTAGTTTTTCAACAGTGTCTAATTTCTCTGCAGTTTCCTGTGCATTTATATATGCAGCTCTAACAGCAAACGCTATTGCATCTTCCGTTTCTTTTAGCCCTAGTGCTGCCCTTTGGGCATCACTCTTTGCTTTTTGGTAGATATATGTGTTCTCTGCATAATACTTTAGTGCAAGTCTTTCATTAAGGCTTGCAACCTCACTCATCTCTCTCACGTTTATTACTTCAGGTCTCAGCCTTAAAGCACTATCTACCATGCTCTGTACATCTTGCAGTTGTTGGGGCTCATATGTGAACCTTGTCGTCAGTATAAGGGGTGCGGTAAGGTCTCTCCCCATTTGCTTGTTTAAATTCATCTTTGCAAGAGAACACTTTAATTTTGCAGTTGAAAGGTTCTGTTCAGCACTTGCAAGACCGGTTTGAGCAAGCAATAAAGCGTCTTTTGCTATAATACCATTATCATAACTGACCTTTGCGTTTTTGTGCTGTTCTCTCGATCTGTCAAGTTGAACTTCAGCATTTCTTATATTATCCTCTGCTAACAATACATTGTAATAAGCTCTTTCAACTTCTATTCTAACATTTTGTTTTTCCAACTCCAGTTCTTTTTGTGCAACAAGCTCTTCAGCCTCTTTAAGCCTTGGTGCAATATCTTTGCCCTGTACCCCTTCAAAGCTGAAGACCTTCATATCGCCTTGCTCTAGCTTAATCCTCTCCATAGGTGTTAGAGCGTCAACATAATAAATAGGTATTCCCTTCAATCTGTCACGTGCCTTGTCAATCTTATCAGACAAGGATTTTGCCTCACTTCGCTCAATCTTTGACTTCTCATAATCTTCGGCCTTTATCTTTATTAATCTATTATTTTCTAATGCCACTTCTATACATTCTTCAATAGAAAACTTTTCTTTTGCGTTAATGTCAACTTCTTCTTCGGCCTCTGCTGCAAAGGAACTAATGGGAAACATAAAAAGCATAATAGTCATTATTAAAAACGCTAACAATCTTTTACTCTTCATCGGTATCTCACCTCAATTGTAAGAATTTAATTTAAAATTTTACAGAGTTGTCTTCAACTGTTTTTTTGCCTAATTTGCGTTTAATTGACAAAATAACATCATCAACCAATGAATAGATAACCGGTGTTGCTATAAGGGTCAGCAATGTTGAAGCAAGCAAACCTCCGATAACAACAGTTGCCAGCGGAGCTTGGATTTCTGCTCCCTCCCCTATGCCAAGAGCAAGGGGGACTAACCCCAATACGGTGGTCAATGTAGTCATAAGCACTGGGCGAAGCCTGGTAGGCCCTGCTTGAATGATAGCTTCTCTTGCTGGAACCCCTTCAGATTTCAATTGGTTTATATAGTCAACCAAAACAATAGCATTGTTAACCACGATTCCTGCTAGCATTATAATACCCATAAATGCAGGTACGTTAAAGGATCTCCCTGTTAAAAGCAGGCCCAATACTACACCTATTGCAGCAAATGGAACGGTAAACATTATAGTAAAGGGATATATAAAAGACTCAAACTGTGCAGCCATAACAGCATAAACCAAAATTACCGCAAGTACCAAGGCAAGAGTAAGTTCCCCAAAGGCTTCTTCCATAAGCTTATGTTGCCCTTCAAGCTTTATGCTGTATCCATCAGGCAAAGGTACATCATCAATTTTGGCCTCAATATCCTTGACCACATCACCTAAGCTCCTCTTATATACATCAGAAGAAACATAAATAATCCTTTCCTGGTCTTCACGCTTAATTGTGTCATACCCTTCAGTCACCTCTATATCGGCAATATAGCTTAATGGGACACTTACACCATATTGAGTTAAAATAGGCATATTTTTTAAATCCTCAAGAGTCTTTCGTGAAGCCTCTTCTAATTGAACATTAACATCAATCTCCGTACCAGCCACCTTATATTCGGTAGCAACTACTCCGTTTATAGATGAGCGGATAAGTAATGCCATTTTCCCAGCATCATACCCATAAAGTGATGCTTTTTCTCTATCAAGTCGTATCATAACTTCCGGTCTGCCCTTACTTGCAGATGTATCAACATCTCGTGTTCCCGGAACCTTTTTTACAATAGCAGCTACCTGGTCAGATAACACCTCAAGGGTTTCAAAATCATCGCCCATTATGTTTACCTGCAGTGGCTTATCTCCACCCGTAGCTGATCCCATCCTATTTACTAGACTTCCACTACTGATATTTATATCCGCTCCAGATATATTGCCAATCTTATTTCTCAATTCTTCCATTACATCTTTTGTGGAACGTTTTCTTTCTTTCATAGACACAAGCTTGATATCCATACTGCCTATTTCACCTGCTCCCATACCGAGAAAGCTCTTCACAGTAGTTGTTCCAACTTGAGAAGATACAGTTTCTACTTCAGGTATTTCAAGGGCAATCTTCTCAATTTGACTCATCATTTCGTTTGTCTTTTCCACCAGGGTTCCCTTATCAAGCTCGATATCTATGGATATCTTGCCTTCATCGGTTTCCGGGAAAAACTCACTTCCGACTATCGGGTACATTGCAATACTCAATAAGAAAAGACCCAGCATTACCGCTACAGTTAATCTTCTGTGACTCATTGCCCATCTAAGCAGCCTTTTATAGCCGTTTAATGTTTTCTCATAAAGCTCATCTGACTTCCTAAAAACAGCCTGTATCTTGCTGTTGTTTTTACCATTGTTTTCTTCTATTGTGACAAACCTAGAACACAGCATCGGCACTAGGGTTTGAGCCACAAGAAGTGAACATACAAGTGAAAAGGTTATAGTTAATGAAAGTTCTTTAAAGAGTGTTCTTGTTATACCCTCAATAAAAACTATAGGCAAGAAAACGGCAATCGTCGTAAGTGTTGACGCAATAATGGCAAGGCCTACTTCTGATGCACCAACCTCTGCGGCCTCAACTCGCCCTTTCCCTAGTTGTTGATGTCTGTAAACATTTTCCAGCACCACAATGGTATTATCAACCAACATACCGACACCCACAGCCAAGCCACCCAAAGACATCAGGTTTAAACTGATACCCA
>DUTQ01000163.1 GCA_012841995.1 Thermoanaerobacterales bacterium
CTGGAGTGTCCAGTATGTTTATCTTTTTATTTTTCCATTCACACGGAGCTATAGCGGTTGAAATAGAGATAGCCCTCTTTATTTCTTCAGGATCATAGTCGCAAACGGTGTTGCCTTCATCAGTTTTTCCCATTCGATCAATAGCCCCTGCGGTAAAAAGCATCGCTTCGGCCAGAGTCGTTTTACCCGATCCGCTGTGAGCAATCAGACCTACGTTTCTTATTATATCGGTTTTGTAGCTTTTCAAACCAGATCTCCTCCTTAAGTTTTGAGTTCAAAAAAAGTTTTGAGTTCAAAAAAATTATTAAACTTGAATTACATATACTATTCTACTAATGTGAACAGTTTTCCTGCTCATATACAGTAGAAAATTGCATTATCTTTATGTTTAGCCAGAAAACAAGGTTTTAAAGAAAAAAGCGGAGAACTATAAAATCCCCCGCTCATTTACAAAAAGAGCCTTAAAATTGGTTTTGTAAGCTGTAGTTTGGCGACTCTTTAGTTATATAGATATCGTGGGCATGGCTCTCTCTTAAGCCTGATGGTGTAATTCTAATAAACTTGGCATTTTGAAGTTCTTTGATGTTTTTTGCCCCACAGTATCCCATTCCTGCCCTTAATCCTCCAACTAATTGGTAAACCGTTTCGGAAATAGCGCCTTTGTATGGGACCCTGCCCTCAACCCCTTCAGGCACAAATTTCTTTGCATCTTCCTGGAAATAACGGTCTTTGCTGCCCTGCTCCATTGCGCCAAGAGAACCCATTCCGCGATATACTTTAAAACTTCTACCCTTATATATCTCTATTTCACCAGGGCTCTCTTCTGTACCTGCAAAGAGGCTCCCTATCATAACTAAATCTGCACCGGCTGCAATTGATTTTACTATATCCCCAGAATATTTTATACCACCATCAGCTATTATAGGAATATTATGCCTTTTGGCAACCTGTGCACAGTCATATATAGCTGTTACCTGGGGAACTCCAATCCCCGCAACTATCCTTGTAGTGCATATAGAGCCTGGGCCTATTCCAACCTTTATAGCATCTGCCCCGGCTTTTATCAAATCCTCCGCAGCCTCTGCTGTTGCAACATTTCCTGCAATCACCTGAAGTTCCGGGTATTCTTCCTTAATGCGATAAACGGCCTCTAAAACGCCCTTTGAGTGACCATGTGCCGTATCAACCACCACAACATCAACCTTTGCCTGCACTAATGCCTTTAGCCTGTCTTGCATGTCACGACTTACTCCTACGGCAGCACCAACCAGCAGCCGACCATTATCATCCTTGGCTGAATTTGGATATTTCATGGCCTTTTCTATATCCTTAATCGTTATTAGGCCTTTTAGATGGAAATTTTCATCTACAATTGGTAGTTTTTCAATCTTGTGTTTCTTTAAAATCTCTTTGGCTTCGTCTAGCGTAGTGCCTTCCGGCGCAGTTACCAAGTTTTCCTTGGTCATAGCGTCTTTTATAAGCTTATCCATGTCGTCCTCAAAGCGAAGATCTCTGTTTGTTATTATCCCAATGAGTTTTCCGTTTTCAGTAATCGGTACCCCTGATATTTTATAACGGGCCATAAGCTCTAGTGCAGCACTGATTTTATGATCTTGTGAAAGGTAGAAAGGATCGACAATAACCCCATGTTCCGAACGCTTTACCTTGTCCACTTCCATTGCCTGATCTTCAATGGGCATATTCTTATGTATTATCCCTATGCCACCTTCTCGCGCTAAGGCGATGGCAAGAGCTGCCTCGGTTACCGTATCCATGCCGGCACTTATTATCGGAATATTTAGTTTGATTTTGTTCGTCAAACATGTGCTGACATCTACATCTTTCGGAAGTACTTCAGACTTTGCCGGGATCACCAGGACATCATCAAAGCTCAAGCCCTCCTTTTTAAATTTATCCAAAAAATCGCCCCCATTTTATTTTTAACTAAAATTATTATGCCAAAGTTTATCAAAATTTAGTATTAGTGTCAATTAAGATAACTAATTGACTAATTTCTTTTATTATAAGGGGTTTTCACAAAAAAGAAAACCTCAATTTTATTTGTAAATTTAACTAGATTAATTTCTCAAAAAAAATAAAATAGGTGTATCTAATTGGGTTTTCCGTCCAA
>DUTQ01000164.1 GCA_012841995.1 Thermoanaerobacterales bacterium
CTTCAACTACAGGGCAGTTAACGAAAGAATATCTGCAGGACCACCTATCCTAAACGAAGTATGCTTTCTCATAGGCTCATCTAACTTTATATATTGCTCATCTATAATTTGTTTCAGCATATCATATGCTTTTGATACATCCAACCTACCAACCCCATTCGTATTAGTTGTGTCCGGATAACATTGCAGCACCTATTATCCCTGCATCATTTCCTAGCTTTCCCAATCGTATACTTGCATGAGAAACTCCTTTACAAAATAAATTTTTTGTTCTTATTATAAATATTCATTATTTACTCTCCTTTACGTTAAATTTTCTTTTTCCAGTAGAGGTTTTAATTCATATTTTAAAATATCTGCTATTACCAGATAATCTTTATTTTTTAATCCTATTGTTAAATAATTTAGGATTTGCGCCCATATTTCTTGTTTTTCAGTATTAAAAAAGACTTTGTTGTTTTCGATATACTCTGAAATCTGTATAATCTTTTTTTGAATTTCATTAAAATTAATTTGGAATACATCTTGTATAATTTGGTCGATTTGTTTCTGTATGGTTTCCATTTTATATTAACACCAACCTTTTATTCCGGATAACTAATTGAAAGAGGACCAGAGGAAAATTCCCCTGACCCTCTGTAGATAAAGGTTCCAATAAATAAAGCTATATTTTTATAATATTGTTATTAATCGTCTAGGATTAACCTAATAATTTAAGCACAGTCTGAGGTGCCATATTGGCCTGAGCCAGCATAGCAGTTGCAGCCTGTGTCAGGATGTTCTGCTTGGTGAATTCCATCATTTCCTTGGCCATATCTACATCGCGGACACGAGATTCTGCTGCTGTTAGGTTCTCGGCTGATGTATCCAGGTTCTTGATGGTGTGCTCAAGTCTGTTTTGAATAGCACCCAGCTTAGAACGCTCTGCAGATACTGTTTCAATGGCATTGTTGATAATTGTCGCTGCAGCTGCTGCCTTTTTATGATCTGATACATCAAGTGCATGTTCTACAGAGGTATTGCTTGTGCCATCGGTAACAGCCTTATCGGCTGTAAAGGCATCTCCGCCTGCTTTTGAAGATAATCCTAAGGCTACAGACCTCATGTCATTCATATCCAAGGTCATAGCCTGATGCTCATTAGCTCCTACTTGGAAATAGAGTGATTTATCCTCGTCCACTGTTGCTTCTTTAACCACTTCAGTGTCGAGGTCCAGCGTTAACTCTAGGGTCTTTGCATCTGTATGAGTTAAGGTAAATGAAACGCCGTGGTTGTTGTATGTCCAGTTTTGAGTCTTTGCCGCAGTGGCAAAAGTATATACATCTTTAGAAAGTTCTGTTGTTCCATCTTCCGCAAGTATGCTAACAGTTATCGTTGCACTTCCGTTAGTTGCAAGATTTGCTCCTTTTATTTTAATAGAGCGGGCATTTTCCATTATTTCGTTAGCATTGATGGTAATTCCGCCTTCAATAGCCGCATCTGATAAGCTATCGGTTGCAGTTTTATTTGTTGTCCAAGAATTTTTTGTCGATATTGGGCCGATTACACTTCCAGAGTCGGCAATCTCATTTAAATCAATTACTACATTAGTAGTACTACCCATTGCATTGAAATCTTCTTCTGAAATCTTAAAGCTTACCCCGTGAGCATTGTACTCATAAAAGCCGTCCTTTAGTGTTGCATACTCATCCGTGACTTCTAATTTATTTTCGTCACCATCTTCTGCTGCAATTGCAACATTTAATTTCGTACCATCAGTGGATTTTGATACTGTAATGGTGTTTGTTACACCAGTATTGATATTTGACCAGTCAATATCACCACTTGTTCCAATCGAAATTTGATTAGCTTTGCCTTCGCTTATAAATGTTGGAACTTTGCCATTTCCAACAGTATTAGTAACTCCTACTGCTGCAGTGATGTCATAGGTTTTACCTGCTACTACAGTTTTCTCTGTTTCGTTAAAGGTTATAGCCCTGTCGCCGTTTAATAAC
>DUTQ01000165.1 GCA_012841995.1 Thermoanaerobacterales bacterium
AGAATTGTTGGACCAGTTAAATCTCTGATGAGTCGATAAAGATACCGATGCCTGGAAATGCTGAATCTTTAAATGTTTCAGTTGCAAGCGGAGTCATATTGTTTGAAGCAGTGAGACAAAGGATGAGAAAGAGCTTGTGATATGCTCTTTTGCTTGTAAATGCAAACTGGCTGTGATATAATTATTTCAAACCAATCGAAAGGGCGTGGTCTTATGTTGACCGCCGACTTTTTTTGGAGCATTTTTGAAGCAACCGGATCTATTACAGCTTATCTGATTTATAGAAAATTATCAATTCAATGAATCTGCTATGAAGGAGAGTAGGCGGGGGGATCTTTTCAGGGAGAGAGAGTCATCAGATTGAGAGCTCTCTTAAAGTGAAACCGCTAAAATTCACTCCGGAGCTTGTTGGCTGAACTATCTAAGTAGGCCTACACGGTTTTCGCCGTTAGAGGAGTTAAAGAGTTTAAACATTTATTTTTAAACTAATTAGGGTGGTACCACGGAAATAAAGCTTTCGTCCCTTGCTTGGGGATGAAGGCTTTTTTTAGCATAAAGGAGGTAGTTGAATGAAGGAAAAGCTGATGTCGCTAAAGGAAAAGGCATATGAGACTTTTTCCGAGGCTAAAGATCTCGACACACTAAATGATCTTAAAATAATGTTCTTGGGTAAAAAAGGAGAATTAACACAAATATTAAGAGGGATGTCAAAGCTTGCACCGGAAGAAAGACCTGAAATCGGCAAGCTTGCAAATGAAATTAAGGAAGAGCTGGAACATAAATTTTTAGAGAAAATGCAGATATTAAAACGGGAATTAAAACAAAGCAAGTTAAAATCTGAATTTATTGATGTCACTATCCCTACAAATGTTGTTTTAGGGCATAAACATCCCTTGACTTTGATACTTGATGAAATCAAAGAAATTTTTGTTGGCCTGGGTTATGAAGTAGTGGAAGGGCCGGAAATAGAAACCGATTATTATAATTTTGAGGCATTGAACACACCAAAGGATCATCCAGCTCGTGATGTCCAAGATACTTTTTATATTACTAATGACATACTCTTAAGAACTCAAACATCTCCAGTTCAAGTTAGGACAATGGAAAGGCAAAAGCCACCTCTTAAGATAATTGCTCCGGGTAGGGTTTTTCGTTCAGATGCCGTGGATGCATCACATTCACCTGTATTTCACCAAGTAGAGGGATTGACGGTAGGAACTGATATTACAATGGGGGATTTGAAAGGTACTTTAATTAAGTTTATCCACGAAATTTTCGGCAAGGATAGAAAAGCCAGATTTAGGCCTCACTTTTTCCCTTTTACAGAGCCTAGTGCTGAAATGGATATATCATGCATTGCATGTCAGGGAGAGGGTTGTAGACTTTGCTCCAACACAGGCTGGCTTGAAATCCTCGGCTGTGGCATGGTTCACCCAAATGTGTTGAAGATGGCAGGATATGACCCTGAAAAGGTCAGCGGCTTTGCGTTTGGAATGGGTGTTGAGCGGATTGCCTTGCTTAAATATGGAATTGATGATATGAGACTATTATATGAAAACAACCTACACTTTTTAAGGCAGTTTTAGGAGGGATATGATGTTAGTTTCAGTGAATTGGTTAAAAGACTATGTTGACATAGATGAAGATGTTGAACAGCTTGCTGAAAGACTTACAATGTCTGGCTCGAACGTTGAGGGCATAGAATATATAGGAAAAGAGATTGAAAAAGTAGTAATAGGGCAGGTATTGAAAGTTGAAGATCATCCGAATGCGGATAAACTTGTTGTTTGCCAAGTAACGACTGGGGACGATAATTATCAGATTATAACCGGTGCAACAAATGTAAAAGAAAAGGATAAAGTTCCGGTTGCATTGCCCGGCTCGGTTATAAGCGGGGGACAAAAACTTAAAACGGCAAAGCTCAGAGGATTGCCGTCATATGGGATGCTCTGTTCTGCTCAAGAACTGGGATTAGATGAGCATGGTCTCCCGGAAGAAATGAAAGATGGTATATTAATTCTTCCACAAGATGCTCCACTTGGTACTGATGTAAAGGAATATCTGGGGTTAGAAGATGCGGTTATAGATTTTGAAATAACAAAAGTAACAGCTGTTTCCCTTGCAATGCCCACAATGCTCAAACAGTCAGGTCTGTTTG
>DUTQ01000166.1 GCA_012841995.1 Thermoanaerobacterales bacterium
ATTTAATTTAAAAGGCCCTAACTTCACCGTAGTTACTGCTTGCGCTTCAGGGACAAATGCTATAGGCGAAGCTTTTCGTGTGCTTCAAGACGATAAAGCTGATTTAATGATAGCCGGAGGTACTGAAGCTCCGCTGACACAGCTTTCACTTGCAGGGTTTTGTTCTATGAGAGCACTATCAACTCGAAATGATGATCCTACAAAGGCAAGTCGTCCTTTTGATAAAGAAAGAGATGGCTTTGTAATGGGTGAAGGAGCAGGTATTGTAGTGATGGAAACGCTTGAAAATGCTTTAAAGAGAAATGCGCATATATATGCAGAAATAGTGGGTTATGGCTCAACTGCTGATGCATACCATTTAACTCAACCAGCCCCTGGAGGAGAAGGTGCTGCTAGAGCTATGAATTTGGCTATCAATGATGCCGATTTAAAACCTGAAGAAATTAATTATATAAATGCACATGGCACGTCTACCACTTTAAATGATGAGTATGAAACATTAGCAATAAAGCGTGTTTTTGGGGAATATGCATATAAAGTGCCTATAAGCTCAATAAAATCAATGACTGGACACTTAATGGGAGCCTCTGGTGCAATAGAACTTATTACCTGTGTATTAACCATCCTAAATAATAAAATCCCTCCAACAATTAATTATGAATACAGTGATCCTAAATGTGATTTATATTATGTTCCAAACAAATCAATTAATAAAACTGTAAACGTAGCTTTGTCTAATTCGATGGGTTTTGGTGGACATAATGCTTGTATTGTTTTAAAAAAGTATGAAGACAAGGAAAATAAAACAAAATGATGTTAAATCGAGAAAGGATTAAACAACTTGACAATTTGCAAAAGAAAATTGATATATATTTCTGTAATCAGGAACTGCTAAATACTGCATTTATACACCCTTCTTTTACAAATGAGAATGACGGAATTATTCAGCAAAGCAATCAGAGATTAGAGTTTTTAGGAGATGCTGTATTGGACCTTATAGTAAGTCAATATTTATTTGAGAAACATTCTGACTTATCTGAAGGGCAAATGACGAAAATAAGAGCTTTAACTGTATGTGAATCTAGCCTTGCAAAAAAGGCTTATGATCTGGGTCTAGGTGATTATTTGATATTGGGCAAAGGCGAGGAACATACTAATGGCAGGCAAAAACCTTCAATTTTGTGTGATACATTTGAGGCACTGGTGGGTGCTATATATATAGACAAAAGCTATGAAACGGCTTGGAACTTTGTAATAACTAATTTAGAACAAGTAATAAAAAGGGCAATTGAAGGCGAATGGAAGCAAGATTTTAAAACAAATCTTCAAGAAAGCCTTCAAAAACTCTCAAATGATAAGATTTTATATAGGGTTATTAAAGAAAAAGGGCCTGATCACAATAAAATTTTTTATGTTGAAGTAATTTGGAAAAATAAAGTATTGGGAAAAGGCATTGGAAGAAACAAAAAAGAAGCTGAACAAAGGGCAGCAAAACATGCAATAAAAAACATCAATAGAAATAAAACAATATAATGCAAATAAAATATAATATTTGAAAAAGAAGGAATTTTATATATCACATCGAATATATATTTAGTAGATATATAAATAAATATGTTTTTATATACAGTAAAAAACATAATAAATTTTAAGGGGGATATTTTGAAAATGGAAGTACTAAAAGTATCAGCACAATCAAAACCTAAATCTGTGGCAGGAGCTCTAGCTGCTGTCTTACGAGAAAAAGGCAAAGCAGAATTGCAAGCAGTAGGGGCAGGAGCGGTAAATCAGGCTGTTAAAGCAATTGCGATTACACGAGGTTTTGTAGCGCCAAACGGCATAGATTTAATAACCATACCGGCTTTTGCGGAGATTGATATTGATGGAGAAGAGAGGACGGCAATTAAATTTATTGTTGAACCCCGTTAAATAATTTTAGACCCCAACCTGTCTTTTATAAGGCAGGTTTTTTTATGCAAATTTATTGAAGTTAATCGAACAAAACTGAAAGCCCTCTTTATAAGTTTCAAGCAGGATTGCTTATATTCTTACTAAACTGTATTAATTTTACCAGCGAGCTTTTTTTTAAAAAAACTTATGGTAAAATTGGAAAGATGGAGGGATATTTTTGTATTTAAAGAAGGTAGAGATGCAAGGTTTTAAATCTTTTGCAGATAGAGTAGAAATAGAATTTCAGCCAGGCGTAAACGCCATTATTGGCCCAAACGGAAGCGGAAAGAGCAATATTATGGATGCAATTAAATGGGTATTAGGCGAGCAAAGCATAAGAAATCTACGTGGGCTTAAATTGGAAGATGTGATATTTGCTGGCAGCACCATAAAAAGGCCAATGGGAATGGCAGAAGTATCAATTATACTTGATAATACAGATAATCTAATACCTTTGGAATACTCTGAAGTAAGCTTTACACGGAGAGCATTCCGATCAGGCGAGAGTGAGTTTTATTTAAATAAAGTCCCGTGTAGATTAAAGGACATTCAAGAAATATTAATGGATACAGGTATTGGTAAAGACGGGTACTCCATAATTGGACAAGGGCAAATAGATGAGGTCTTAAAAGGGAGACCGGAGGAAAGAAGATTAATATTAGAAGAAGCTGCTGGTATTGTAAAACATAAATATAGAAAACACGAATCGGAAAAAAGGTTAGAAGAGACAGTTAGCAATATTTCAAGGATCGATGATATTTTAAACGAGATTAAAAACCAGCTTGATCCACTTTATGCACAGAAGCAAACAGCATTAGAATATAGAGCACTATCTTCGAAATATAAACAAATTGAAATTGATTTATTGCTTTTTGAACTTTCTCAGAGGATATCGTGTTTATCTGATATAAGAAAAAGTATGGAGGATTACAACAAAAAACTCCAGGAGATATTAACCGAAAAAAGAATAATCTTTAAAAGGCTTGAAGATAACAAGAGTAAATTAAAACAAGAGCAAGAACAATATGAAAAATTACGTGAAGAAAAGTATTCGGCTATTTCGGAGAAAAAAGAATTGCAAAAAGACTTGAAATGGATAAGTGAGGAAATACAAAGGCTAAAAAAAGAAAATGATGAAATTAATAACAAGATGGATGTATTGAAAAAAAACCTGATTTCTAATCAGGAAGTTTTAAGCGAGAAAAAACTAATACACGTGAAAAAAATTAACAGTATTAACGATTTTGAGATTGAGATTTTAAAAAATGAAAAAAAATTAGAGCATATTGAAGGCTTATTAAAGAAAAAAGAGGATGAGATTGAGCATTTAAAAGTCGAAGTAATTGACCTACTGAACTTTGGTTCTGAAAAGAAAAACCTAATATCCAGTTTAAATGCGATGGAGCAAAATTTACAAAAAAGGGCTGAACAGATTGAAAAGGAAATTATTCAGCTTGATGAGGCTAATAATAAAACATGTAATGAGATAAAAAGCATTAAAGAAAAGTTAGCTCAAAAACGTCTGGATTTTATTCAACATGAAGATATAGAAAGTAAATTACAACAGTCAATAAAAGAATTAACAAGTGATTTTACAGAATCTAGCAAGTTATTAGCAAAAAGTTATGAAGAACTTTCTACAGTGACTTCAAGGTATGAAACATTAAATGAGATTAGTGAAAGTTATGATGGTTATCAGTTTGGGGTAAAAAATCTATTTTCTCATATCAAAAATCGTAAATTCAAAGCTGATGGTATATATGGAACCGTAGCAGATCTGATTAATGTACAAAAAAGATATGAAATAGCAATAGAAACGGCATTAGGTGGAGCTTTGCAAAACATTGTATGTAATGATGACGAGGATGCAAAAAATGCCATTAATTATATGAAGAGTCGAGATCTGGGAAGAGCTACTTTTTTACCACTTAATACAATTAAACCTAGAAATTTAAATGCCAATGAAGCATTTATTGTGAACATTCCTGGGTGTTCTGGAACAGCAGAGCATTTAATTACCTTCGATAAAAAGTTTAGCCCTATATTTTCTAATTTGCTAGGCAGGGTTTTAATTGTTGATAATTTAAATAATGCTATATCAATTGCCAAAAAATCCGGGTTCAATTTAAAGATTGTTACATTAGATGGTCAAGTTATAAATCCAGGGGGATCAATTACTGGTGGTAGCCAAAGGAAATCAAACTTTATTTTATCAAGAAAACGCCAAATAAACGAGTATAAGCAAGAAATGAATACAATCAAGAAGCTTTTGTCAGAAATAAAGTATAGGAACAATGAACTAAAGGCCTCGTTATCTGAAAAGCAAAACTCACTTGATGAAGAAAAAGCCATGATTTATAATATTAAATTAGAATTGGCAGCTCTTGATAATCAACTTCATGAAAAACAAAATTTTATAAATGAGAGGCTTCAAAGAAAAAAGCAACTTGAACAAGAAAAGCAACAGATAAAAGAAGAAACCCTGAATATAAAAGAAGAAATCCGCACACTAAATGTAGATATAAGTGATATTGACGGTAAAAATTTAAATAGCCAGAGTATGGCAAAAGAAATGCAAGAACAAGTTGTGAAATTAAAAGATCAAAAGCAACTTTTTGAAAATAAAATTACAGAAACGAGAGTACATTTAGCTTCCACTAAACAAGAAGAAATCAATATTAAGCAGAGCATTGAAGATATAAAGCAAAAAATTGCATCTATCTACAGCGAACTAGCTTTTTGTGAAAACAAGCTTAAACAAAATACACATGATATATCATCGAGCCAAGATAAAACGACTTATTTAAAAGATAAAATCGACAGTATTTCAAAATTGCAAGAGAAATTAAGCAATGATATTGATAATCTCACTAATCAAAAGCAAATTCGAAATAAGCAAATAGAAGATGATCAAAACAAACTAGCCAATCTTGAACAAGATCAAAAAAAAGTTGAAAGACAAGAAAATAATATAGAAGTTAAAGAAACTAAGATACAAATGGAGATAAAGCAGATAGGAGAAAAATTGCACGAAAAATATCTAATACGTATCGAAGATGCTGTTCAATTGGAAAAAAAATTAGAGCCAGACAAAATCGATGATATGAAAAGAGAATTAAACGTACTGAAAGATAAAATTGCTTCATTAGGAAATGTAAACTTACAGGCAATTGATGATTATGACAATTTGAAGTCAAGATATGATTTTTTAAATTATCAACGAGAAGACTTAGTTTCTGCTAAAGAGAAACTAATAAAATTAATAGATAAAATAATAACAACCATGGAAGAAATGTTTATTGAAACATTTGAGAAAGTTCGAGAAGAGTTTTTGAAAGTATTTAATGAACTTTTTGATGGCGGCAAGGCTGATTTATTAATCACTAAAGAGCAAGGGCAAAGCGTACTTGATGCTGGTATAGATATAGTTGCACAACCACCCGGCAAAAAGCTACAAAACATATCCTTGCTTTCAGGTGGTGAAAAGGCTCTTACTGCGATAGCTCTGTTGTTTGCAATTTTAAACATAAAATCTACACCATTTTGTGTATTAGATGAAATAGATGCAGCATTAGATGAAGCTAATACAGTTAGATTTACTAAATATTTAAGGAAAGCATGTAAGTATACTCAATTTATTATAATTACTCACAGAAGAAGTACGATGGAGGTTGCTGATGCTCTTTATGGCATTTCAATGGAGCAGTCTGCTGTTTCAAAAGTGTTGACACTAAAAGTTGAATGAGAACAAATAAAAATACTTAAAATTAATGAGGTGAAAATCTTGGGTTTTTTTGATAAATTAAAAATCGGGTTGAGTAAAACCCGCAACAATTTTACTGAAAAAATTGACAACCTATTTAAATTTGCAAAAAAAATTGATGAAGAAACATTGGAAGAGCTAGAAGAGCTTCTTATAATGGCAGACGTTGGTGTAGAAGTGACACAAAGACTTATGGAAAGATTAAGAGAACGAATAAAAGACGAAAACTTAAAGGAAGCTGATGAAGTAAAGAAGGCTTTAAAAGATGAGATGAAACAGTTTTTCCCAAAGACAAGGATGGATTTAAAACCACCGAGCATAATACTTGTTGTGGGTGTAAATGGTGTAGGAAAGACAACATCTATAGGTAAACTAGCTCATTTGTTAAAACAGCAAGATTACAAGGTGATTTTAGCGGCTGGGGATACATTTAGAGCTGCTGCAGCAGAACAGCTGGAGATATGGGGTCAAAGAGTAGGAGTTGATGTCATTAAGCATCAAGAGGGATCAGATCCAGCATCTGTATTGTTTGATACATTGCAAGCAGGAAAAGCGAGAAAAGCTGATGTTATTATTTGTGATACTGCTGGTCGCCTACACACTAAAAAGAATTTGATGGAAGAATTGAAAAAGCTTTACAGAGTTTGCCAAAAAGAGTACCCAGAAGCTCAAATAATAAGCCTTTTAGTAATTGATGCTACAACAGGTCAAAATGCCTTAAATCAAGCTAAATTGTTCAAAGAAACGGTAGAAATTTCCGGAGTAGTCATAACTAAATTAGACGGAACAGCTAAAGGTGGAATAGCAATTGCAGTAGCAGGGCAATTAGATATTCCCATATGGTTTATAGGTATAGGTGAAAGTATAAATGATTTACATGAGTTCGATTCTGATGTTTTTGTGGATGCAATTTTATAATTGCATTGACTTAATTTAAATATTGGTGTAACATAAAGCATGTAAAGGCAAATAGCTTTACAGGTGAAAACATGGATAAAATTACTAAAATAAATCTACTATTTGATTATTATGGTGATTTCTTAACCGAAAAGCAAAAGGAAATATTTGAGCTGTATTACTGTTATGACCTTTCATTTGGTGAAATTGCCGAGCAATATGGGATAACGAGACAGGGCGTTTATGATATTGTACACCGATCATTACGCACGCTAAAAGATTATGAAAAAAAACTGGGTATGTTGAGGAAATATGAAAAGTTGGAGAAAAAAGTTAAAAACGTGTTAAATCTGTTAAGTGAATTGAGATCAGGTGTAAAAAGCAGTTACAGTGATAAGTTTTATATGATATGTGACGAGGTTGCGTCGATACTTAAAGAAGGCGGTGATTAGATTTGGCTTTTGATTCTCTTTCGCAAAAACTTGGAGAAGTTTTTAAAAAACTACGAGGTAAAGGGAAATTATCAGAATCTGATGTGAAACAGGCTATGAGAGAAGTCAAACTAGCCTTACTCGAAGCCGATGTCAATTTTAAGGTTGTAAAAAATTTTATAGGCAAAATAAGTGAACGAGCAGTTGGACAAGAAGTAATGGAAAGCCTTACACCAGGACAGCAGGTTATAAAAATTGTAAATGAAGAACTTACAAATCTGATGGGTGCAGAGCAAAGCAAGATTAATTTTTCTCCAAGTGGTATTACAATTATTATGTTAATAGGTTTACAGGGATCAGGGAAAACTACTACTTGCGGAAAATTGGGGAATCTTTTTTTAAAACAGGGTAAAAGACCTTTATTAGTAGCAGCTGATGTATATCGACCTGCAGCAATTAAGCAGTTACAAGTAGTCGGCGAAAAACTTGATTTGCCTGTGTTTAGCCTAGGTCAACAAAATCCTGTTGATATTTCAAAAGCCGCTTTGGAACATGCGAAAAAACATGGTAATGATGTATTACTTATTGATACTGCAGGACGACTTCATATTGACAATGAGTTAATGGATGAACTTAATAATATAAAAGAGGTTATAAGACCAGATGAAATCTTATTAGTTGTTGACAGCATGACCGGTCAGGATGCTGTCAATGTAGCCGAAAACTTTAACAATGAATTGAATTTAACAGGTATTATACTTACCAAATTAGATGGTGATACCCGAGGTGGTGCGGCTTTATCAGTTAAAGCGGTAACAGGTTGTCCAATAAAGTATATTGGTGTTGGAGAAAAACTCGATAATTTAGAACCTTTTTATCCTGATAGAATGGCTTCAAGAATATTAGGCATGGGGGATGTGCTAACACTTATTGATAAGGCTACTTCTGCGATAGATTTAGAAAAAGCAAAGCAAATGGAGCAGAAGTTAAGAACACAAACTTTCGATCTGAATGACTTTTTAGAGCAATTAACACAGATAAAAAAGATGGGTTCATTAGACCAGATATTGAACATGATTCCAGGATTTTCATCCCAGAAATTAAAGGGTGTAGATTTAGATGAGAAAGATTTAGTACATGTTGAGGCCATAATAAGTTCCATGACATTTGAAGAAAGAAAAAATCCAGTTATAATTAATGGCAGCAGGCGAAAAAGAATTGCTGCAGGAAGCGGCACTTCCATACAGGAGGTTAATAGATTGCTTAAGCAGTATGAGCAGACTAGAAAAATGATAAAAAGAGTGACAGATATGGACAAGGGACGTAAAAAAGGAAGATCGAAGTTTCCATTTATAGGATTTTAGAAGGAGGTGAATTTATGGCAGTAAAAATAAGATTAAAACGCATGGGTGCAAAGAAAAAACCCTTTTACAGGGTTGTGGTAGCTGATAGCAGGATGCCAAGAAATGGAAGGTTCATTGAGGAAATAGGTTTTTATGATCCCCTTAAAGATCCTGTGGAGGTAAATATCAATGAGGAAAAAGCTGCCGATTGGCTAAACAAAGGTGCAAAGCCAACAGATACTGTAAAACACCTTTTTGAAGTCGCAGGCATTCAAACAAATGCCAAAAGTGATCAATCCAATACACAGCCAAGCGAAGCTTGAATAATTTGGAAAACAGGAAGAACTAAAGGAGGAAGCTATTGTGATAGAATTAGTAGAGTACATTGCAAAAGCTCTGGTGGATCATCCCGAAAATGTATCAGTTAATCAAGTTGAGGGTGAGCAATCAATAATATTAGAGCTTAAAGTTGATCCTGAAGATATGGGTAAAGTAATTGGAAAACAGGGTAGAATAGCAAAAGCCATCCGTACAGTGGTTAAAGCTGCAGCTGCAAAAGAAGGAAAAAGAGTAGTAGTTGAAATAATTTAGGCTTTTTAAGGGGGTTAGGATTTAGAACCTAACCCTTTTTACCTAATTTTTTCTTTTTGGGAGGATAGTTTTTTGGACGATAAAACTATAAGGATAGGAAAAATTCTAGCTCCTTGGGGTGTAAAAGGTCAAGTTAAGGTGGAGCCACTTACCGATAATATTCGAAGATATGATAATTTAAAATCAGCTTTGATTAAATACAAAGATGAGCTAGTATGTATGAAGATTGAATCGGTCTTATATCTTAAAAATGCTTATGTAGTTGTAAAATTTGAAGGCATAGATTCTCCCAAAGAGGCCGAAAATCTCCGGAATGAGTATATAAACATTTTTCGCAAAGATGCTATAAAACTGCCTACAGGTCATTATTTTATCTGCGATATAATTGGTTTAGATGTTTATGATGAAAAGCAGGAATATATTGGCACCATCACAGATGTTTTGCAGACAGGTGCAAATGATGTCTACGTGGTAAAAAGATCTGATAAAGAATTTTTGCTTCCCGCTATCAAGGATGTTATCCTTAATATAGACATCGATAATAACCAGATGATAGTAAGACTGATGGAGGGAATGCTGTAGTGTTTTATATACATGTCCTTACGCTTTTTCCCGATTTTTTTTCAGGGCCTTTGGATGTTAGTATTATTAAGCGGGCCCGAGAAAAAAACATCTTAAATGTTGAACCTATTGATATAAGAGATTTTTCTCATGATAAACATAAAAAAGTTGATGATTATCCTTATGGTGGGGGCTGTGGCATGGTAATGAAGCCTGAACCCATTTTTGAGGCAGTTGAGTTTGCAAAAGAGTCTTGTAGAAAAAAAGCTCGCATTATATTGCTTTCTCCCCAAGGCAAGCTATTTAACCAAGAAATGGCAAAAGAATTTTCGAAAGAAGATCATCTTATTTTAATTTGTGGGCATTATGAAGGTATTGACGAAAGGGTTAAAACCTTGATTACTGATGAAGTTTCAATAGGTGATTATATACTTACCGGAGGCGAGACTCCTGCATTGGCTATTATTGACGCAACCATTAGACTTATCCCAGGGGTTTTGGGAAGTAGCCAATCAGCACTAAATGAGTCTTTCAGCGAAGGCCTACTTGAATATCCTCAATACACGAGGCCACCAGTTTATAGAGGTCTTGAAGTTCCACAGGTTTTGCTTTCAGGAAATCATAAGGAGATCGAATTGTTTAGACGAAAGAAAGCTTTAAGAAGAACATTAGAGCAAAGACCAGATTTATTTAAAAAACTAGAGCTTTCAGAACAGGATAAAAAGCTACTTGAAAGCTGAAAAGTAATTGCCAACAAAAAACCTTTATGCTATAATATGTTTTGTCATAAACCGTAGAAGGAGGGAAGACAGGTGAATCTACTTACTGAAATAGAGCAAGAGCAAATAAAAAAGGATATACCGGAGTTTAGACCGGGAGATTCAGTACGTGTTTATACAAAGGTTGTAGAAGGAAGCCGAGAAAGAATTCAGATATATGAAGGTGTTGTTATAGCCAGAAAAGGCGGAGGATTAAAAGAAACCTTTACCGTAAGAAAGATATCGTATGGTGTAGGGGTAGAAAGGGTTTTTCCTTTGCATTCTCCTCGCATTGATAAAATTGAGGTTGTAAAAAAAGGTCGAGTTCGTAGGGCTAAACTTTACTATATAAGAAACTTAAGAGGAAGAGCTGCAAGAATAAAAGAGAGGGACTAACTAAAGTCCCTCTATTGTTTTAAGGTGGTGTTTATATATGGAAATACACTGGTATCCTGGGCATATGGCCAAAACTCGAAGAATGATAAAAGAGAACCTTCCCTTAATTGATACAGTTGTGGAGTTAGTGGATGCTAGGGCCCCTATGAGCACACACTTACCAGACATTTTTCAAATAATCGGATCAAAACGATTGGTAGTAGTACTAAATAAAGCCGATTTAGCAGATCCAAACGCAACGCGTTTATGGTTAAATAAATTTCGTGAATTAGGTTTAACTGCAATAGATATTGATACACCCAAGAGACTTGGGATTAAAAAATTGGTTGATATGTTACATGAAACAAAGACAAAAGGTCCAAGTTCTCACTTCAGGCCAATGAGATGTGCTATATTAGGAGTCCCCAATGTAGGAAAATCTTCACTTATTAACCAGCTTGCTCGCCGAAAAGGAGCAAAAACTGGGGATAAGCCAGGTGTTACAAAGGGTAAAATGTGGCTTAAGGTTGACAGAACATTAGAATTGCTTGATACTCCGGGTATATTATGGCCTAAATTTGAAGAAAAGTCCACGGCAATTAAACTGGCGCTTATAGGCTCTATTAAAGATGAACTGGTTAACATTGAAGAACTTTCTCAGATTTTAATA
>DUTQ01000167.1 GCA_012841995.1 Thermoanaerobacterales bacterium
GAAATATTATATCATATATCACGGGGACGGTTCTTGTGATATATGCGGAAAAATTCCTACGTTAAAGCATAAAAAAAACCTGCCAAAAAAATCGGCAGGTGTATTAAAATTGCAAAACAATTTTTACTGACCCACGTCACCACTCACAATTTCTTCGATTTCCTCTGGGGGCAACTCATAATCAAAGAAATGCTTATAAAAATCTTTTACCTCTTTATTTAAGTCTAAATCCTTAAACTGTTCTGGGTAGAAAGTTTTGGCTGCCCATAAAACTGTTAAAGGCTGTTCTATCGTGCGGTTTGTCCATATATGAGCCCCATGAGGTGCCTTAAACACTTGATTGTTTTTAACTGCCTTTAATTGGGAAAAACGCTGATCGTTGGCTATGTCAGATACGCCCTTTGGCTCACAAACTATGATGATTTCGGGATCCCAGTTTAAAAGCTGTTCGAAATCAAAACTCAAGCTGTTTCCAGTGCGCTCTATACCAGCAGTTACACTTGACCCGCCGGCGGTTTCTATCCACCATTCGGCTACATGGTGAGGCTGTACCATCCTTTCGACGCTGCAGTATAAAACTTTTACTCTTTCCTCTTCAGGAATTTTTGAAACTGTATCTCTTACTTTACTTATTGTTGAGTCAAAATACTCAACATATTCTTCGGCTCTTTTTTGATTATCAAACACTTCACCTAGTACTTTAACGGCTTCTTTAATATCCTCAGGATCCTTCCAAGAAAGAAATACAACAGGTATGCCGTTACTTTCAAGAGTATCGACACTTTGTGAGTTCATAGTTATGACTACATCTGGATCTGCTTTTAACATTTCCTCAATATTTGGATCTTGATCCGAATTTTGCATAACTGGTTTATCTGCAATATTTGGAGCAAAGACTGTTTGATATTTCCACCTGGGTGATTGGGCAAAATCTGGCAAACCATTGACAATTTTATCTTTTTGTCCCATAGCCATAGTAATACCATTTAGGACAGGAACAGGTCCTAATGTTATTATTCGCTCAATATTTTTAGGAAGAGTAACCTCACGACCTGCCATATCTACAATAGTCCGTGTTTGTTCTTCTTCAGGTTCACTTACAGCTGCTGGATTTTGCTGGCATCCAGAAACGAATAATAAAGATACAATCAAAAGAACAGATATAAAGATGATTCTTCTACGCACTTTAGAAACCTCCATATTTATTTTATTCTGTAGGATTTAAAAATGCTTTTACCTCATCAGAAGTCAGTTCATAGTTATAGAATTCTTTGTAAAAATCTTTAATATCTTTCTCTAGATCTATATCGGTAAACTTATCAGGATAGAGGGTTTTGGCAAGCCATGTCATTCCAAGGATGGCTTCTGGTGAAGGCCTGTCCCACCAAAAGGTACCTACAGGGCAAAGATGAAGAGCATTGTCTTTTACAGCTTTCACATCAGCCATCTGTGGGTTATTTTTCACTTCTTCAACAGGGATAAAGCGACCTTCATTGCTGCTCAGAATCATAACTTCCGGATCCCATTCGAGAAGTTGTTCAATGGATATATCTCTAGCCTTACCTATCTCTTCTGCCACATTAATACCTCCGGCAGTTGTTATAAGATAATGGCCCCAGAAGCTGCCGCCATTTGTATGCAGCAAATCACCTAATACATAATAAACTCTTTTTCTTTCATCCTGTGGAATTTCAGAGACATGGTCTTCAATGAGTTTTAGCCTTTCATTCCAAAAAGCTACGAGTTTTTCTGCCTCTTTTTCCTTATTTAATAGGTCTCCCATCATCTTAAATTCTTTTTTGAGCCCTTCAATATCAGCTCTTCCTGTTAGCACAGTTACAACAGGGATACCGGCCTCTTCAATCTTTTTGTTGCCTTTTTCCGAAGAAACACTTGCTATTACAACATCAGGTTCTAACTTTAATATTTCCTCAACATTGACTTCATCAAAAGATCCTACATCAGGTACATCCGCAAAACCTGGAAGCATTTTAACCAGCTGTGGGAATCGCTGCATAGGTGGTTGAGCTACGATTTTGTCGCCCGCACCAAGTATAGCCACTTCATGGCTTGCACCGCCATAACAAGTAACAGCTATCTTTTCGACTTTTTCCGGCACTTCTACACTCTTCCCGGCCATATCAACTATAGTTTTTTTCTGTTCTTGTAGCGTTTCTTGATTATCTTGTTGGCCGCATCCGCTTAATATGGAAATGAGAAGAAGTGTCACTAAAAACAATGCGATTTTTCTTTTTTTCATGATATTCATCTCACTTTCAATTTTTCTTAATTACAACCTTTTCGGCTGATTTTCCATAAAAATGATATCCGGAACCTGCTTCTGCAAGTATATCTAAAAGGGCATCAGGCTTTGTGACCGCCGTACCTCCTAATGCCGTCACGTTTCGACGGAAGAAGGCATCGGGGAGCATAGTTGCAGTTGGGCCAACCACAAATACTTTGCAGTCTTTCTTTGTTTTAGCCAAGATGTCATCTAATGTATTGTTTATTAAAGTAGTGCCTGTTGATATCAAATAGTCTGCCGAAGCAATAACTTCATCAGTCTTTTCAGGAGGGACATGGTATTTTATTTCATCAGGTTTTAATGTCCGTGCATCTAGCTCTAGGATAGAAAAAGGCTTGCCGCGCTTTTTTAAGCGTTTTATATATGGAACCAATGCGCCTATAACAGCAACATTGGCATCATCTGGAAAGCATACGTCATCTAGAGGATCGCCACCAATGTTTATCGTATAATCTTTTGGCGGTTCTAGATGCCAATAAGTACTTGAAAGGGCATTGACAACAGCTATGCCAAGAGCTTTTTTCATTGGGCTCTCAGCAAATAGATTTTCTAAAAAATAGGATATATTTCTTCCTGCAAGCTTTCCTGAAGCAGGCATTACCCGAGCAGAACTTGGACAACACACAGCTTCAGGTATGGATTTTATAGGGGTGAAACACAGACCACCCTCGCCATTTGAAAGCTTAACACCGGTATAAAATATTCCAATAGATACTCTTTCTACGGTCAATGAGTTTATTTCATCTCCAAGCAGAGTATATAATTGATCAATCGTTTCAGTTAAGATATTTTGTGCCATAGTTTTTTCTCTCCCTCTTATTAAAAAGTATTAGCAACAACAGCCACAGCCACCGGATTGTTCTTCGCCATCACATGCGGCTGAGTTCTTTACTGCCATATGCAATTTTGAAGCGCCAAAGATACTTGAGATATCCTTGCAAAGTATTACATCAAAGCCTTTTTTTCCGAAAAGAGCCTTGAAATCTTCCGGATGACAGAGTGGATGACCAAAACTCTGTAGAGATTTATCTAATTCGCCTATACCGTTGGGGCCAGCGCCACATCCGGGGCTGCAGAACCAGTGATTTGTAACTAAAAGTCCTCCCTGATTTAAACTTGAAGACAGTTTTTCAAAGATAGAATCAAGATCTTTTCGGAATTTATATAGAAGATGTGAAACCAATACGATATCATACCCCTGTCCCCAAGAATCAGTGCAGATATCGCCACTCATAACCGATATTCTGTCTTCTAAATTGTATTTTTTAATGAATTTCTTTGTTGTATCAATAACATGTGGTTTGTCAAAAACAGTTGCTGTAATACTGGGGTTGGCCTGGCAAAGAGCTATAGCATATAGGCCGTGACCTCCCCCAAGATCCATTACCGAATGAGCGTCTTTAAAGCCATCCCAGTTGGCGACAGCCTGAGTAACTCCCTGCAGTTCTCCTCTTAGCGAGCGCTGTCCAAGACTTGAAAGGAAATCATCATTGGGGCCTGCAAAAAAGCCGGTATTATCTGGTTTTTGTTTCTTTAATGTATCGGTAAGATTGTCCCATTGAGAGCCAGATTTCCCAAACATTTTAAACCAATCACCTTGATAACTGGTACTGCCTTTTACAAAAAAGCTTTCAGCCAACTGACTGTTTTTGAAACTATCGTCTTGCTGCTCCAATAACCCAAGATCTACCAGGGCTTGAAGGAAACTTCTTGAAAACATGCCGTTGAAATCACATCCTTCAACTATTTCCTCTCTTTTTGCCTGTCCCTTTTGATGTAGCCAATCAAACAAACCCATTTGTAGAGCTGTTTCTACAACCTTATAATTTTTAAAACCGTTTACAATCTGATCAATTTCTTCTACTCCATTTGGGAGTACAAAATCTTTTAACATAAGCTTTCCTCCAGTTTAATAGTGTGTTATTCACGAAGTAGAATAACGATGATAAAAAAAGAACCCAAACACAATCTAAACAAAATCATTATTCTAGTAAAAGTATAGCGAGCAGAAACTTTCTAGTCAAGAAGTTAAGATAATAATTATAGTTATAATCTCTATAATTATTATAGAGAAAAAGCATAAGGCAGCAATTAAGCGAGCCAAAGCACTAGGGAATTTTATACAACTCCTGTTCAAATTTTTTGCATTTATATACTTCTTATGTTATTATATTTCAAAAGAATAAAATGTTTTTTGGGGAGCTGGATGATGCCGGCTGAGATAAAGACCTAATGAAGTCTTTGACCCTATCACCTGATCTGGATAATGCCAGCGGAGGGAATATTAAAATTAAATCTTTTTTTAAAGACTTAATTGGCATAAGCCCAGATAGGGTTTATGCCTTTTGCTTTTAAAATTTAAAAAAGGAGATTGGTCAAAATGTTATCTAAAAAGTTATTTGATGAAAATATGGACATAGTATCAGCTTGTCTAAAGCACCCCTTCCTTCAAGGTATGGCTTCTGGTAAATTAAGAAGGGAAAAATTTGTATATTATATGTCTCAAGATGCTTTTTATTTAAAGGCATATGCCAGAGCCTTTGCATTAGGAATAGTTAAAAGTCCTGATGAAATATCTATGAAAACATTTAAGGTCTTAATAGATGGAACCTTTGATGAATTAAATCTTCACAATAATTACTCAGAAAAATGGGGTTTTCCTTTAGATGTTACACCTGCAAAAGCCACACTAAATTACACCGATTTTTTAATAAGAGTTGCAACTTTAGAAGATATTGCCTGCATAGCTGCAGCTACACTTCCTTGTAGTATTCTATACGCATATTTGGGAACTAAACTTGCTAAAACGTATGATCCAACAACACCCTACAAAAACTGGATCGAAACATATTCTTCTGAAGAATTTAAAAAAGGTACAAATGATTTAGAATTTATTTTACATAAATATGGGGAAGAAAGCAGACAGATAAGAAGTAATTACAGACGAGCTATGGAGCTTGAATACGACTTTTTTGATGAAGCTTACAAGAGTTAGTTATCAAATAATGATGGAATCTAAATATGTTATTGATGCTACAATTTGTTGTCACCGCAGCAGCATCTGTTCAAATTTTTTGTTTTATTATGACTTATTTGATATAATAATCAAAAAAGTGGAGGTTTTTGATTTTATGAAGATAGAATTTTTAGGCCATGCAGCTTTTTTGATTACAGAAGGTGATTATACTTTACTTTTCGACCCTTTTCTAACAGGAAATCCTATGGCTACCAAGAAACCTGAAGAGCTTAAGCCGACACATATCTTTGTATCACATGGCCATTCAGATCACATCGGGGATGCAATCTTGATTGCCAGAAATTCTAGTGCAAAGGTATATACTATTTTTGAGCTGGAAGAAGTATTTGGCAAACAAGGAGTAGAGATTGAGCCAGGTAATTTGGGAGGGCGTCTTCCTGCAGAGTTTGGCAGTATAAAGCTAATTCCTGCCTTTCATGGCAGCGGCATAGCAGGTGGCCATGCCTGTGGCTTTGTAGTAAAATTAAATGATAAAAAAATCTACTTTGCAGGGGATACAGCTCTTTTCGGTGATATGAGCTTGCTCCAAGACGAACAGATAGACCTAGCATTACTTCCTATAGGTGATGTATTTACAATGGGAATTGAAGATGCGGCAAAGGCAGTGGAAATGATACAACCTAAAAACGTAATCCCAATGCACTACAATACATTTCCACCGATTGAAAAAGACCCGGTGGAATTTAAAAAATTAGTGGAAGCCAAGACACAGGCCAAAGTTACTATCATAAAGCCCGGCGAAACAACTGAACTGTAAGGCATAAAAAAAGGCATCTGTTAAAATAACAGGTGCCTTTTTGAATGATAAGGCCTTGGGGTATGGCTATAAATATATTGTTCAAGCTTGATTAAATATGGTATTATTTAGGTAAAGTAATCGGATAAGCAGGGTGCGATTGCCACTTTCCCTCGTAAGGGAGGTGGTTGCTATGACTACATACGAAAGTGTCTCTTTGATGCTTATGTTCGGAATGTTTGTTATAGTAGTTTTGAAGTTTAAAGAGAAATAACCACCCTGCTGACACCAGAGTGGTTATTGTAAAATATTAAACCGTTCTGGGCAACCGCATCTTGCGGTGCCGATTACCTTTAAATATATTATAACACAAAACCAAAGGAAGTAAACATGGGATTTGTTGAAACTCGATTAAAACTACAATATAATAAGTAACAGTTAACAAAATAAAAAAATATGGACAATATAACAATAACAATGGACAATATAATAAATTGATAAAACAAATCCACTCATATACGGAGGGAATTAAATGAGTCAAATAGTAAAACCATCTACATTACCGGGCTTTTTAGAGCTCTTGCCCAAAGACCAAATACTGTTTAATAAAATGAAGGATAAGATAAGAGATACATATGAAAGCTTTGGTTTCATACCACTAGATACTCCCTTGATAGAAAAGTCAGAGGTGCTTTTGGCAAAGGGAGGCGGAGAAACTGAAAAACAGATATATCGTTTCACAAAAGGCGATACAGATATGTCACTCCGCTTTGACCTTACGGTTCCCCTTGCAAGATATGTAGCTGAGCACTTTTCAGACCTGGCATTTCCCTTTAGGCGTTATCATATAGGTAAGGTCTACAGAGGCGAAAAGAGCCAAAAGGGTAGATTTAGGGAATTTTATCAGTGTGATATAGATATTATAGGAAATGGCAAATTGAGTATAGTTTATGATGCCGAGATTTTAAGCGTCATATATTCCACATTCAAAAACCTTGGCTTTGAATCATTTACAATCAGAATAAACAACAGAAAAATCTTAAACGGATTTTTTAAATCCCAAAATATAGGAAATGTCCCAGAAGTTCTTCGCTCTATAGACAAACTGGAGAAGATCGGGGAAAGCAATGTAGCAAAAGAACTTAAAGAGCAAGGGATTGATGATGATACAATACACAAAATACTGGAATTTATTAAAATCAAGGGAAACAATGATGAAATAATAGATTCACTAAAAGCCCTTTCCATAGAAAATGATTTATTTAAACAGGGATTAGACGAACTAACAAAAGTCATAAATTACATAAGAAATTTCAATGTGCCTGGTTAGATCTATAGCAAAATTATC
>DUTQ01000168.1 GCA_012841995.1 Thermoanaerobacterales bacterium
AAACACTTCTGACAAAATTTCTACCTCCCGCTCTTACTAAATACTTCTAACAGTTCATCTTTAAATAATATAAGATAAACCAGCACGGCTACACCAACAACAATCGCAATATCAGCAATGTTAAAAACAGGCCAAACCTTAAAGTCCAAGAAATCTATCACATATCCAAACCTCAATCTATCAATTAGATTACCTATTGCGCCACCTAGAATGAGACAAAAAACAAATCTTAATCCATGTTTATCTGCAGATATTTTTGTCAAAATGTAGATTAAGGTGGCTATAACCATTGTAGATGTGATATAAAAAAATAACATTTGACCTCTTAAAATGCTAAAGGCCGCACCGGTATTTTGAACATAGGTTATATCAAAAAAATTGTTTATAATTGGTATAGATTGGAATGGTTCTAATGTTAGCTTAACCATGTGTTTTGATATTTGATCAGCCGCTACAACTAATACAGTGTAAAGTAGAACATCCAATATTTTTACCTCCGATATCTAGTTTTTCATTTTCATTAATTATATAATACCATGTTATATAATACCATATTTTAAACTTCAATTTAAAGTTGTTTGCGGCTTCCAGGTTTTACTACAGGTATACCTTTGCGACAAATCGGACAATCGTTTGGCAGATAAGAATTTACATCTAGATTTAAAAGATAGTATGCAGGAACACCAAAATCTACTTTACCACCACTTCTATCTACAAGAGCTCCGACACCCACAACATCTGCTCCTAAATCAGTGGCCATTGCAATAACCTCTTTTACTGATCCACCTGTCGTTACAACATCTTCCACAACAATTACTTTTTCGCCAGGTTCTATGGAAAAACCCCTTCTTAAGGTCATGTCCCCTTCTTCTCGTTCTGCAAATATAGACCTGACATTTAAAGCTCTTGCTACTTCATAAGATACCAAAATTCCGCCTATAGCAGGCCCAATAACGGTATTTATGTTCATCTTTTTAAAATTTTGTGCAAGCTCTCTACAAACTTTTTCTGCTATTTCTGGGAACTGTAAAAGTTGAGCACATTGCAGATATTTATCGCTGTGTCGTCCTGAAGTTAAAAGAAAATGCCCAGTTTTTAAAACCCCTGTTTCTGTAAAAATCTTAATTATTTCTTCTCTTGTCATATGGTCACCTCATTATACTTATTTTGCCAATGCCTCTTTAATGTTTAAATAAAAAGTTTTTTTAATGCCTGAATGGGATCTTTAGACGCTGTAATCGGCCTTCCAACAACTATAAAATCAGCACCAGCATCTAGAGCCGCTGCCGGAGTCATTACCCTTTTTTGATCAAAAGTTTCGGCCCATGAGGGCCTAACGCCAGGTGTTACAATGAGAAAATCACTTCCCAGCTCATTTCTAATGGCTGCTATTTCCTTAGGAGAAGCTACAACACCATCTAGCCCTGAACTTTTAGCCAGTTTTGCAAGACATACAGCTTGATTTAACGTATTTTTTGTTATATTTAAATCCACCAAATCATCGTCATCCATACTCGTAAGCACAGTAACTCCCAGCACATATGGTTTTAGCCCAGTTTGTTTTGCTGCTTCTACAGCTTTATTCATCATGTTTTTTCCACCTGATGTATGAACATTGAACATAAACGCTCCTGTATTTGCTGCAGCTCTTGCCGCACCAGCAACAGTATTCGGGATATCATGAAATTTTAAATCGAGAAAAACTTTACAGCCCTCATTGTTAATATTTTTCACTATATTTGGACCTGCCGAACAAAAGAGTTCAAGCCCAACTTTGAACACTTCTATATGCTTTTTTAGAATTTTCACCAAAGCCATTGCTTTTTCATCGTCAGGTGTGTCAAGGGCAACTATAACTTTATTTAAATCATACATTTTAAATCTCCTTTTTATGTGGAAAATAATTTCTACCTTAATCGAATACAGCTCTTATCTTCTTCTCCTTGGCAGAGGATAAGCGTCATAAACTGCTTAGGCATAAAACTTTAATTAATTAGCTTAATCAATGTTTGCTTTATGAGCCAAACCAATTATATCGTTTAATCGTATATTTTCTTCAAATTGCTCTTTTAAATAATGCTCTATACCTGCCACTATTTTTTCAGGGGCTTGTGGTTCCACAAAATTAGCTGTACCAACCGCTACAGCAGAAGCTCCTGCCAATATAAATTCAATTGCATCTTGCCAAGTGAAGATTCCTCCCATTCCAATAATAGGAACATCAACGGCATCATACACTTGCCACACCATGCGAAGAGCTACTGGTTTGACAGCAGGTCCTGATAAGCCCGCAAAAGTTCGGTAAAACACCGGTTTTTTTTCATAGATGTCAATCGCCATACCAAGTAATGTATTGATTAGAGATATTGCATCAGCCCCAGCGCTAACAGCTGCTTCAGCAATTTTTTCTACTTTGGTAACATTTGGTGACAGCTTTACGATAATCGGAAGGTTTGTTCCTTCTTTTACAGCCTTTACGACTTCGTAGGCATTTTGGGGATCCTGCCCAAAGGCCATCCCTCCTTGCTTAACATTGGGACATGATATATTTATTTCTAAAGCCGATATATTTTTTACATTATCAAGCCTTTTCGCTATTTTATAATATTCGTTTACCGTATCACCATCTATATTTACAATAACTGGAATTGATAAACTGTTTAAGTATGGCATCTCCTTTTTTATGAAATTTTCAACTCCTGGATTTTCAAGGCCGACAGAATTTAACATTCCTCCAGGGGTTTCATAAGTGCGCGGAGGTGGGTTCCCCTCTTTTGGCAAAAAAGTCAGGCCTTTTGTAACTATGGCACCCAAGTTATTTATATCAATAAATTCCGAGTATTCGCGGCCAAACCCGAAGGTTCCTGATGCAACCATAACAGGATTCTTCATGGCTATACCTGCGATTTCTAATGAGAGATCTGTTTTATGGGTATTTTGTTTACATGAGATTCTGTCGTTGTTCATTTTTTCACTCCATACTTAAAATATTACTTTACTTAATTCAAACACCGGGCCATCTTTACACACTTTTTTATATCCATCTGACTTCATCTTAACCGCACATCCCAAACAAGCCCCTATCCCACAAGCCATTCGTTCTTCCAAAGAAACAAAAGACATTATGTTGTGTCTTACGGCATATGCTTGCATAATGGCAAGAAGTGGTTTTGGACCACAAGCATAGATAACATCAAAAATATAATCCTGAATTAGATCAGTTGGAAAACCTTTGAAACCTAAGCTGCCATCATCAGTAGATATATGAACATCATACCCAAGGGACTGGAAAAACTCTATACCGAATGATTGCTTTGCTGTCTTAAAACCTAAGAAAACACTATGTTTTACTAAATTACCACTTTTACTATTTTTAGTTGCAAGCTTTTTAGCCAAAAACATTAGTGGACAAGTTCCTATTCCACCGCCAATGATAGCAATGCGATTGACCTTTTGATCGATAGGATAACCATTACCTAAAGGCCCCATTATATCAATACTCTCTCCTGTTTTTTTTGCAGAAAGAAGCCTTGTACCTTCACCTACAACACGATAAATTATGTCTAGTGTACCATCCCTTTCATCCGCATTAGCTATGCTTATAGGTCTTCTTAACAAGGGAGAAAGGGTGTCAGAACATCGCATATGAAGAAACTGACCAGGAATAGCTAGTTTTGCAGCCATTGGACAGTATAATTTCATGTGAAAAATGTCCATGGCTATTTCTCTATTCATTACTATATCCGCAAAAAACCTCAATTTAGCCAAGGTATGCCTCCTTTTTATATTGTTTTGGCATTAATTCAAA
>DUTQ01000169.1 GCA_012841995.1 Thermoanaerobacterales bacterium
AAGTAAACTGCAGTTGTATTTTCCGATATTTTTTGTTGTAGATCATCCAGATCCATAAGCCCGGTCTTTTTATTAAAATCTACTAGCACCACGCTTATATCAGGATGACAATAATTTTTGATTGCCTTCAGCCTTTCTGGGCCTACTGTTTTAGATATGAGAACTTCCCTTCTTCCGTTTATCCTGTAAGCCATGCGTATGGAAGTAGCAGCTGCTTGAGCCCAATCATATGTAGGCACGTTTACAACATCCATATCTACCAATTCTGCCATCATGCTCTCATATTCAAATAGTGACTGAAACCGCCCATGATCCTCATAGGGTTCTCCGGCATAAGCTGTTAAAAATTCTGCTCTGTTTATGATTTCATCACAGATTGCAGGAACATAATGCTGGTAGCAGCCGGCACCCAAAAAATTCAGGTTTTGTTTACATGATGTATTTTTTGAAAGTATTTGTTCCACATGACTTTGAAGCTCCCACTCAGATAGCAGTGGCTCTGGCAAGTTCATTTTTCCTTTAAACAAGAGTTCATCCGGTATATCTTCATAAAGTTCCATTACATCATTAATCCCAATTTCTTTTAGCATTTCTTGCTTAATCTCTGGAATCGAATTTGGAATATAAGGATGAATAAAGTGATTTGGTTTTGTCATTATACACATTCTCCTTCCTTAAGCTAATTTACATAAAGTGTTTTCTAAAAAATTTATTTCTTCCCCCCACATCAATGCTTGCAAAAAGGATGCCAACATCAATGATGTTTTAAATGGCTCTAAAATGCTTATTTACTACATAAACATGTTTTAAAACATATGATATTCTCCCTATATTTGTCAATTTTGTCAATGTTATTGTAATTATTTACAATTATCTATATAATCTTAATCAGAGTGTAAAAGGAGTTGTAAGATATGATGTGTTCATTGGTCTATTTCCAACCTTCGCTGCAATGCCTGACTTCTTTATTGTCTCAAGCCCTTGGGATAGATGTGGCTGTTATTGATAAAGATGCTCGTCTCATAGCATGCACTAAATCATATAGAGAGCACAAAGGCTATGAGGTACACTCGCCCTTTGTCAATGAAGTGCTGCATCATGGCAATATTTTGGTTTCAAAGCCTGGCCAAATGCGTCTTTGCTCTGGCTGTAGATTTCAAGAAAATTGCCCTGCCACTGCCGAAATTTTAAGTTGCATTAAACTAAAGCAAAACTCTCTTGGTGTTATTTCATTTAGCACTTTTTCAGGTAAAGGCAAAGTAGATTTTGTAAAAAACCCGGAAAAGTTTTTCCACCTTTTAGATACAACATCTCAACTGATATCCTTCGTATTGGAACAGAATACTCTCAATGAGAAGATAATGGAAAAAATGATAAGGGCAACGATGGATCTAACTAATGATGGTTTCTTGTTTGTTGACAACTATGGCAAAATAACCGATTATAACAAGGCGGCTGAAAAATTACTGCAGCTATCACATTTAAAGGGAAAACCCGTTGGCAGTTTACTTCCCAAAGATATGCTTGCTAACCTGCAAAATGGACGCGATATATCAAATTTTTATCTTGAAAACCACAGATCAAATATGCTCCTCTCATCTGTTCCTATTAAGGTTGAAGATAAGGTATCAGGTGCTGTTATCCAAATTAACCCATTACATAAAAAAGACCACAATTTGCAAAATAAAGCAGTATGGGGTCTTGACGATATTATAGGAAATAGTGATGCTTTAAATGAGGTCAAGTCAAAAGTCAAAAGGATATCCCAAAGTAATTCAACTGTTTTGATAACTGGAGAAACGGGTACCGGCAAGGAATTATTCGCTAGGGCTATACATGCTGAAAGCAGTAGGGCTGTAAAGCCATTTGTAGCTGTAAACTGTGCAGGAATACCCCAAACTCTGTTGGAAAGCGAGCTCTTTGGATATGACGAAGGGGCTTTTACCGGAGCAAAAAAGGGCGGTAAACCCGGGCGATTTCAGTTGGCAAATGGGGGAACAATTTTTCTCGATGAGATTGGCGACATGTCTTTAAACCTGCAGGCTAAGTTGTTGAGGGTTCTTCAAGAAAGAGTTATAGATAAATTAGGTAGTCTAAATTCAATTCCCATTGATATTCGCATCATAGCAGCAACAAATAAAAACCTGGAAGAGGAAATACAGAAAGGTACTTTTAGGCAAGACCTATATTATCGTTTAAACGTGATACCAATTGAAATTCCCCCACTGCGAGAGCGCACAGAAGATATAAGGCCCCTTACACTGTTCTTCCTGGATAAATACACCAAAGCCACAGGAAAAAATATAAAAGATATCTCTAAAAAAGCCATGGATATTATCGAATCTTACCCATGGCCGGGAAATGTCAGGGAACTTGAAAATGCCATAGAATATGCAGTAAACATGGAAACACAAAACACAATAAGGACTTGTAACCTACCAAATACACTACTGAAAAAAAGTAGCAAGGAGGACTTACCTCTAAAGGAAAGGATGAAAAATGCTGAATACACTGCAATTAAATCGATGCTTGATAGATATGGATGGGATATGGAAGGGAAAACCAGAGTAGCAGATGAACTTGACATCAGCTTAAGAACCCTTTACCGCATAATTAAAAAAAACCAGTAACCCTGGGGAAGCACGGGGGACGGTTCTCTTGCTTCCTCTTGTTCCTTTTATTTCCTCTTGTTTCTTCGCAACCAAGGCAATCAAGAGCTGACTTTTAAAATAAAGGTTAATTATGTCCTTGACATAGGGTAGGGGGGTATGCTATATTCTGATTATCAGGATATGTGAGGTGAGTTAAAATGGATTTAAAAGATAGCAAAAATAAAAAAGGCTGTAAGTGTAGGAGATGGGATGACGAAAAGGCTGTTCACGATTTAACTGTCAGGCTTAATCGCATTGAAGGCCAAGTAAGGGGTATAAAACGAATGATCTGTGAAAATGTGTATTGTGACGATATTTTAAACCAGATTGCATCAGTCCAATCAGCAATAAATGGGGTTTCAAAGCTACTCCTGGAAAAACATATGAAATCTTGTATAAGAGAACAGATATTAGAAGGTGACGATGATGTTATAGATGAAATACTTGCCACTTTATTTAAGATCATGAAATAGCTAGGAGGGGAAACATATGCAAAAAAAGACCATAAAAACCATAACAATCCCTATTTCAGGTATGAAATGTTCAGCGTGTTCTGCAAGGGTGGAAAAGGGATTGAACAATCTTTCCGGAGTGAATTCTGCAAGCGTTAATTTGGTTATGGAAAAAGCAAAGGTTGATTATGACCCAGAAAAGATAAAACCAAAAGAAATAATCGATGAAATACTTAAGATAGGATTTAAAGTTCCTGAAGAAAATATTACACTTTTGATTTCAGGGATGTCATGTGCGGCTTGTGCGGCTAGGGTTGAAAAAAAATTAAACTCTATGGCAGGTATCAGTAATGCCTCGGTTAATCTTGCCACAAACAAAGCTGATATAAGCTTTATCCCAGATATTGTTTCGGTAAATCAAATTAAAGAAACTATAGAAACTTTGGGTTATGGTGTCAAGACCCCAGAAGATATTATTAGAGGCAAACAGGATAACTCAAAGCAAATAGAAATGAAGTTGCAGATTACAAGATTTGTTTTTGCTGTTGTATTTACACTCCCTATGTTCTACATGATGATTTCGAACTTTTTTACAAAAAATGGTTTTATGATCGATCCATGGATACAGCTTGCCATTGCAACACCAGTACAGTTCTTTTCTGGCTGGCCATTTTACCGCGGTGCTTACCATGCTCTAAAGTCGGGAAGTGCCAACATGGACGTTTTGGTTGTTCTGGGCACATCTGTTGCATATTTTTATAGTGTTATATCTCTTTTTGCAGGGTGGGGAGTACTCTACTTTGAGTCGTCGGCTATGCTTATTACCATAATTTCATTTGGCAAGCTTCTGGAAACAATAGCTAAAGGCAGAACATCTGAAGCTATAAAAAAGCTAATGGAGCTAAAGCCCAAAACCGCTAGGGTTCTTCGAGGGGACACTGAAAAAGATATTCCTGTCGAAGATGTGAAGGTTGGAGATATTGTAATTGTAAGGCCGGGAGAGCGGGTTCCGGTTGACGGAGTTATACTTGAAGGCAGGTCAAGCATAGATGAATCCATGCTTACAGGTGAA
>DUTQ01000170.1 GCA_012841995.1 Thermoanaerobacterales bacterium
AAAGGCAACAGCATTTTTAAACAGCCGTGCATAAGTACCGCCGCCTATTGAAAAACAATAGGCCTCCTTACCTACTACCTTTTCATAAGCCTTTTTGAGTTTTTGTACTATCGGATTATCCTCTGGTACAAAATGTGGATCCATATTATCTATATTTTCTATTAAAGCCTTTTCTCCAAGATTTTTGGCTATGTTGTCAAGCACATCATTTTTCGTATTTGAGATTGGATAGCGTATATTTACGGTTATACGCCCACTTTTTTTATCCATTTCCGCCAAGCCAACGTTTAGTGTGAGATCACCAGAAATCTCATCATTAAAATCCACTCCGAGTTTTTTTCCGGTAGTATCCAGTCCAATTTTTTCATCTAAAAGTTGTAAAAATGTTTTTTGCGAATCTATAATATCAAGCTTGACAAGGAAGCTAATCAACTGCATTACGGCATTTTTGCCCTTTTCAGGAGTACTGCCGTGTGCTGAAATACCTTGTGTTTCTATGACACACATTCCATCTTCTACATAAAGCTTTATATTCCAATCGTTTTGTTTGAGAAAATCAGAAAGCCTTGCCTTTACCAGTTCCTGATCTCCAAGTATATATGCTCTGGCAAAATCAGGCACCATATTGGGCCTATTGCCTCCCTTAAGACTCAAAAGCCTTGTCCCAATTTCTTCAGATCGTGTATTAAAAGAAGATACTATATCAAAAGTCATTATTCCCTTTTCACCATTTATTATTGGATAATCGGCATCAGGCGAAAAGCCCATATCCGGCATTTCATCATGTGCATGGTAGTATTCAATATCCTTGAAACCGCTTTCCTCATCAGTGCCGAAAATGATGCGCACTCTTTTTGTAAAATTTACACCGGCATCCTTCAATGCCTTCAAAGCAAAGAGAGCTGCCATTGCAGGCCCTTTATCATCAATGGCTCCACGACCGTAAATTTTTCCGTCGTGAATTTCTCCACCATAAGGGGGATAAGTCCAACCACTCCCTTCAGGGACTACATCTAAATGGACGATAATCCCTATCATTTCATTACCTTCACCCCACTCTGCCCAGCCTACGTAGTTATCTAGGTTTCTTGTCTTTAACCCAAAACTTTTAGCCAAATCAAGAGCATAGTTGAGTGCACGGGCTGGTCCATCGCCAAAAGGTTTACCCTGTAATGGTTCTTCTTTTACACTTCTGATTTTTAATATTTCCCTGGTAGCCTCAATCAAAGGCTTTTCGCTATTTTTTATACTTGTATCAATATCCATCACCGAAAGTCCTCCTCTAGAAAACATTTAATCAAAACTGTATATATTCTTATTATTCCACTTTGGTAGCTTAAATCCTTCAAAAAAAATAGCCGTTTCCGGCCATTTTAAATGATTGAGGCTTGGTTTAAGTTAAAACAAGTGCTACCAAGCCTCAATAAAGCAGGTTTATATCAATAATTCCTTAACTGAATGTGTCACAAAGGCAAAGATTGACCCTAAAAACGCTCCACTTAATACATCAGAAGGATAATGCATGCCAGTATAAATCCTAGAAACTCCTACCATCGTCGCGAGAGGATAGATAATTAGACTATAAGCCGGGAAATGTATTGAAAAAATTACAGCAAGGGAGAAACCTGCAGTAGTATGTCCTGATGGAAAAGAATAATCTTTTAAAAGTTTATTCCAGAATGTATTAACTCCATTAATCACCATGTAAGGCCTTTTTCTGTAGATTTTATTTTTAAATATCTGAACAATACTTTGACTTATTATCAATGTAATAAATGCTTCGGCAGATGCTATTTTCGATTCTTCTTGACCAAAAAGATATAGTAATAAACATGATAATATGGTAAAGCTGGCTCCTCCCAGATGAGTGACCTTCGGCATTGTGAAGTCTAGCAGTTTGCATTTTGCTTTTTTGTTGATATAGATAAACAATTTTTGATCTTTGTGGTAAAGGTATTTAACAAGCCTCTCCAAAAAGTGATCCTCCTTTAGAACATTATATCAAACAACTTCTACTGAAATGCCATTTTGAGCCGCTGCTTTAATAAGAGGATTAATGACTTCACCGTGACTTTTAATTTCAAAATCAGTTCTCATAGACCTTCCCGCTATAATATGTGTAACCTCATTGTTTTTAGCAAATCGTGTCAATGTATCATATATCTTTTCCCCAGAAAGTATTGAAACCGTGCCGCCCAAGCTCTTTGCATATTCGAAAAGTTTCAATAGTATTTTCTGCTCTTTAAGCTCTTTGTTTAGATTTTGCCTTGTGTTTGCATAAGTGACCACAAACTGACCATCTTCTTCTTTGGCCCTGGTCGCTCCTATATCTATTAATCTTTTGCAACTTTTTTGTGGGGTCACACAGACCATTATTCTGTGCTCAACACCAGGGTCAAAAACGACCATCATGGCCAATCCCCTTTCTTTTTTTGACTTTATTTACATCTCCTTTTTTATTATATATTAAACAACTAGCTTGTGCAATGCAGATATCTCTTATGCAAAATACTCAT
>DUTQ01000171.1 GCA_012841995.1 Thermoanaerobacterales bacterium
TATCCGGTTTTAAGAACTTTACTTCTGAAATAATTCTATAGGCAAAGGAATTTATTATATTGACTCTAAATTCGCACCACTTCTGCCACAATTCATCCCCTACGCTTAACGATATGGGGTCAGTGCCTGTGTAATCTTTAAAAAGCTGTCTTGTATATGGATCATAACCGAAATCATTGGAGTAATCTCCAGATTCAGGGTATCTCATATAGTCAAACTGTATTCCGTCAATATCATATTTTTTAATAAGCTCTTTATACAATTCGGATAAGAAATGGTGAACTTCAGGCAGAGCCGGATTCATGTAGTAATACTTAACCCCGGCGCTATCCATAAAAAAATTATCGCCCTTTCTGCTCATAATCATCCATTCAGGTCTTTTCTCTGCCACATTTTGGTTTACCAAAAAATTCTCTACCCATGCATAAACTTCCATACCCCTGGCATGGGCTTCTTTTATATATGCTGCCATTACATCAAACCCACGGTACAAAGGGTTATGTTTCATGATATCATTGGCTGTGGGATATATGCTGTATCCATTCCAGTATGTTTCAAGATATATGATATTTATGTTGGTGTCTTGTAGCATATCGAGGTGTTTTTTTACTTCACTAATACTGGTCTCTCGAGGCCTATGCCACACTGCTCTGTTTTCCACTTTTGTGGATCCAAAAGTCATATAACACGCTTGGTCTGCGTCATTTTGTATATCATTTACGGTTTTTATCAATTCTTTATATTGGCCTTGATCTAACAGCTCATGGGCATCTCGCATTTTGGATTTGGCTTTATCTATTATCTTTCGCACGTTATCATAATCAATATCCCTATATTGCGCTTTTGCTAGATCCAAACTGTCCTGAGCCGATTTTATACTGAACATGGCCATATCAACATACGAGTCCGGCATAAAGACAATCCTTACCTCATTCTTTTCTTTATTCAACATCACTGTTGAACCCAAACGGGCGTAATTCTGAAGCCATCTTGACTTTGCGCCATGACCTGATATTACATACCCTCCATCCGGGATTTGTAAATTGTTTCCACCAGTTTTTATTATTTTATCGTCCACTCCAACTGCCACCTCATAGCCGTATGGGTTTGTACCGGTGTAACCACCGTAATTTGAGTCATAAATTATCATCTGATCCGGCCCTCGAAATCCATCATAGGGTTCGCCTTTATTCTCATTCCAGGCAAAAGGATTATCCTCAAGGGACATGGGATTTAATGCATCATATGTAATCTTGCCTGCACTATAGGGTTTTATATTATCAACAGATATTTTTACGCTGTCGCCCACCTTCACAATTTCACGTAGCTTGTTGTAAAATGGATTCCCTGAATGTATTGATATAACTACTCCATTTGATGGTATACGCGAATCATTGTCTACCCATGTTTTATTGTCATCAACTATATTACAAACAACATCATCTACCACCGTCAATTCCATTCCCCAGGCATTGGTTTTGGTAGACTTACCGTATGACGGATCATATAATATTATTTGGTTGGTATCTCTGTGTGAATTGATATCATCTATGGGTATAATCAAATCCCCCAGCTTGAAATATTTTTCGGGCAAGGTGAGTGTCTCCAAGTTTACAAGTGTCGCTTCTTCCCCTATATGAATATTGTCTATAAATTCCCTATTATATCCTGTATAAGAAATAACATAACCGTCTATTGGTATATATGTTCCTTTGGTCCCATTGGTATTTTTATATACGACTATGTTATTTACTACAACAAACTCATGGGTATCTTTTGAAAAGGGCTTAGTATATTCCCCAAAATCTCTAGTGTATATTACAACTTTTCCTAGTTCTCGTTCTTCGTCAACCAAATCAATTGAATATGTGGAGCCATTTTCAAAGATAATCGACGAAGTGGCAACTACATCATCCGCTGCATTTGCCTGCACATTAATTTGCATCATAAAAATAACAACAATAAAAATAGATAGTATAA
>DUTQ01000172.1 GCA_012841995.1 Thermoanaerobacterales bacterium
AATTTAAATCATTTAGCATAAGACATGTAAAAAGAGAATTTAACAAAGAAGCTGATGAACTAGCAAATATTGGAATAGACGAAGCGGTTGATGATGCTAGTTCATCAGCTTCTTTGTTAAATTCTCTTTTTACATGTCTTATGCTAAATGATTTAAATTGTTTTATAAGGCGGGTTGCTTCTTCAAACAAAGGCTTTATCCCTTGGTTTTTAACTTTATACTCTCCGTTTATTTGCTTTACCATGAGTTCGCTATCAGAAATTACTTCAACGTCCTCGCTATATATTTCAAGAGCTGTTTTAAGCGCAGTGACAAGTGCTGTATATTCTGCTATGTTGTTGGTTGTTTCGCCTATGTAATCAGAGATTTCTTTTACTATTTTTTCATTTTCGTCTTTCATTACAATCCCTATTCCAGCATGACCTGGATTGCCCCTAGAAGCGCCATCTGTATAGATTACAAGCTTTTTCATGATTCCTCCAGTCTAAAATAATTTGTGTTGTCATTTGTCAGATATAAGTATTCTTCCACAATTTTCGCAATAGATTAGTTTCTCGTGCCGGCTCACCTCCTGGACTACCACTATTGACACAGACATGTTACATCCATTGCATTTGCCATTTATTACAGTGGCTATTGGTTGGTTTTTATGGAGCTTTATCTTTTTGTATTTTTCCAAGATAGTAGCGGAAATATTTTCTTCAATCTGCTGTTTTGTTGAATACAATAGCTCTAGCTCTTCTTTTATTTTACCAATTTCCTCGATTGTTTTCAATCGGAGAATATCATATTCATCTTTCATTTTTAACAATATCTGTCTTTCTTCTGATACGACTTTTTCCAATTCTTCGAGTTTTTCCATTAGTGTTATAGCAAATGTTTCGATCTTCTCTGCCTGTCCAGTTAATTCCCTTTGCATTTGCTGGAGTTTTTCTAATTCTTTCATAGTCTGTATTTCACCGCTGTATATTTGATCTTCCATTTCTTTTATTTCATTTTGCAATCCACTTGATTTGAGTTCAGCCAATGCCAGTTCTTTTTTCATTTGTTTAAATTGTTGGTTTTTTATTTTAAAAAGCTCTATTTTTTCTTTGAGTAAAGTTTTCATGCTGATAAGCCGTTTTCTGTCTTCATTTTCTTTCAACTGTTTTTTAAGCTCTTGTTCGCGAAGTTCACATTCTTGAAATTTTCTCATGAGCAATAAATTTTCATAAAGTTTCAAAATATCTCCTCCCAATTTTAAAAAAAATAATGAGAATAGGGTCAACCTATTCTCATACAAAAATAAAAGGGTCTTTACCTGTATATATTTGTATTTCCGCATCCTGCTTTGCTTGTTTAATACGACCGTCCAGATATTGTTTGAGATATGGCATAACTAAATTCTCGGTGTAGAAATGTCCGGCATCTATTACTGCAATGTCTAAAACTCGAGCATCTTCTGCTTGGTGGTATTTTACATCACCTGTCAAGTATACATCGGCACCACAAAACGCAGCATTCTCGATAAGATCTCCCGCAGCTCCTCCACATAATGCAACTTTGGAAACAGTCTTATCCATTTTGCCTGTCACTTTTAAAAACTTTGCATCGAGTTTTTGCTTCACAAATTGGCAAAAATCCTTCAAAGTCATGGGTTTGTCCAGTTTTCCCACACGCCCTAATCCATAAATCTGGCCTTCATTTTCCAACGGATAGATATCATA
>DUTQ01000173.1 GCA_012841995.1 Thermoanaerobacterales bacterium
AAAATTACAATAAGCGTTATAAGAAATACATATATGAAGTTTTTTCTGTAATTTTGCTTTTGAACACATACTTCTCTGTTACTTGCAGTTTCCAATAAGTATCCCTCACTTTTAGCCTTCACTTTTTTCTACACCAATAGCCTTACATACAAATTGGTTTATGGTTTCCTTTATGCTTTCCCTGTTATCACCAGTAATAGTTATAATTTCTATGAGTTCGCAAATCTCTTGTAGGTTGAAAATGCATCCTTCCGTATTTAACTTTGATACTAGGTTTAATTTAGATAAGTTTTTTCTAGACTTTAGAACCCCCAGTATAGGCATATTACTGTTTAAAACCTTTTTAATTGTTTCCATAAATACTGGATCTTTTAGTTCCAATCCGCCTATCTCATCTAAAACAATCAGTTTTTTGTCGTTTGCCTCTGATATATACTGTATTGCTTTTTTGATAAATATATCTTGTTTAAAAATCCAAGATCCGTTTTGCTCAAACATAAACACATCTGGTATTTGACTTGCTCGTCCTTCCTGTATGCTCAGTACATAATCCTCAGCTTCCTTTATGGGTCTTATAGCAAATCCTTTTTTTTTGTGGCCATAAAAAATCTTTAATGTGAAGAACCCTCCAACTTCTTTTATATAGGGCAACACCGCCTCTCTTATAATAGTCGACTTTCCAATACCAATATCCCCTTCAATAAAAAGCTTGTTTTTCAATGTAATACCTCTTTTGTCTTTTTGGCAGTCTATTATTTCGTTATACTTATTTTTAGATAACGTATGTAAAAAAAATTATTAGATATCTCCAAAGTATTTTTTATATAGCTCATCTAAAAAAGCATCTGCTTCTTCACAAAAGAGCCTGTAATTTTTTATCAACTGTTTTCCTTCAGGTGTTAGGCTGGAACCGCCACCATCTACACCTCCTGTAGTCCTTTCCATAAGTAGAAATCCAAGCTGCTTTTCAGCCCTTTTTATAATAGACCATGCCTTGCTATAGGACATTCCCAGTTCAGCTGCAGCCTTGTTTAATGTCCCAAGTCTATCAACTGTTTCTAAAAGAACACATGGCCCTTTACCAAAAACTTTTTCTCCACCCTGTTCCAGCCAAAACCTGCTTTCAAGCTTCAATGTTTATCCTCCTAATATACCTTATCTAAATAATATAGCTGTTCTTAAACTAATATAACGCCCGTCAAAAAAATACTTGCACTTCTTTATACTTGCACTTCTTTAAATTATACTACATATTGTTTAAAAAATACAGAGTTGCTTCTAAAACTCCTCCGGCTATCGTCCTTCCTTTATCACTAATTGTATAACAATATTTTATATTTCCTCGAGGATCTACATCTCCCAGTTTTTCTCCTTCATTTACCATAAGACCATCATGGATAAGGCCTCTAACTACACCGGATATTTTGGCTTTTACTTCAGCATCATCAACATAACACAGCACATGATCTTTTTCAACTATATCACCTATTTTTACACAGTTTTTAACCAATCCAGCCTTTGGAGCCCGAAAGACTCTTTCATGAGTATAGCCTTCAATATTGCCTGGAATTCCTGTATTGGGAATGCTAGAGCCTTCCAAAATTATCCTGCCTAAATCATGTCCTCTTTTTGTCTCAATAACCGCATGGGCATTTTCCGGTGCAGTAAAGCCAGGCCCGAGGCCAATTACTATCGGTGCATCATCTTTTGAGGTTTTTATATTTCTTTTTGCCAATGTAGCATCAATCACAACCGTAGGCTTTAACTCTTTTGCCTTGTTTAAGTCTGGATCAATGATGACCGGTATCCGGCCATTATCCATCTCATAGGCTGCTTCTTTTATTGTATTTACATGCTTTGATGTTTCACCTTCTACAGACCATTCTCCTTCATAAATAGCATTGCCAAAAGATACCGTCCTTCTTACCATTTTTGGACAAGGTATCTCTGTTATTATCACTTTAAACCCTGATCGCTTCATCTTATGAGCCACAGCTGATGCAAGATCTCCTCCGCCTTTTATAACTACTGTCTTATCTTGAAACATTTAAAAATCACCTACGTTTTTAATGTCCTTCATATGGGGAACGTCTTTATTATTTTTTACTGCCTGTATTTCAGCCAAAATGCCTAATGCAATTTCTTCTGGCGTCTCTCCGCCTAGATCTAGGCCTATAGGTGAATACACTCTGGAAATTTTCTCCCTTGAAATCCCTTTATCGATAAGATTTTTAAAAGTGATTTTTATCTTATTCATACTGCCTATCATGCCAATATATCTTGCATCAGAATTGATGACCTTTTCTAAGGCATCTTGATCAAACTTATGACCATGTGTGACTATTACTATGTTTGTAGAAAAATCTATAGGAATTTTAGCAAGATTTTCAGGAATATCTCCCAAAATAAGCTCATCGACATCGGGATAACGCTCTTTTGTCAGCATTTCTTCTCGATAATCCAAAACTGTCACACAATAATCCAACATCTTTGCCATTTTAGCAAGTCTTTGCCCAATATGACCTCCACCTGCAATCACAAGGTGTTCCTTTTGGCTTATGACCTTAATAAAAATCCTGGTTTTGCCCCCACAGATCATAGGTAGCGCACCTTTAACCTTTCCTGTGCTATCCAGATCGTATTCTACCATTTGCGAGGTTTTGGCTCTGATGCATTTTGCAGCATCTCTTTTAGCTTTCTCCTCTAGAATGCCCCCTCCGATTGTCCCTTCAAGCAGTGCGCCTTTCTCATCCACCAACATCATACTGCCTACACCTCGAGGGGTAGAGCCTTCAACATCAACAATGGTTACTACTGCAACCGGTTTGTTTTCCTGTAAGCAATCATTGAGCTTAGATAGTACCTTTTTATCTTCAAGCATATATATCACCCCTTGTTACTTGTTTAAAATAAACCTTAAGAGAATAGCTTATTGCCTATTGGGAAAAGTATCCACATCTTTTAAAATACCCACATCATCTACTTCAAGAAATAAAACATCTTCTATATTTGCACCTATAACATCTCTTGCGCCCTTATCACCGTATATTTCTAGAATCTCCTGCCTGTATTTTGTAGAGATAATAGTGGGGTGCCCTCTTCTGTTTTGATATGTAGGAATCACAAAACCTTTTTGGCAATCCAAATAGGCTGTGATAAGGGCATCAATTGTAGATGTCTTTATATATGGCATGTCTCCTAATATAACTGCAAATCCAAGGCAATCATCACTTAATACTTGCACTCCTTTTTTTAGTGAAGTGCTCATGCCCTTTTCATAATTACTGTTGTGACATGTTTTAAAACCGTATTTTTTAGCTATTTGCTCTGCAAAATCACGTTCAAAACCTGTTACTACAATTATCTCACTTAAATCGGATTTAACTGCTTTTTCTGCCACATGTTCTAACATGGGTTTATCGCCGATCATGCGTGATAGCTTTGCATAACCGGCTCTTTTCCCTTGTCCAGCTGCAAGGATTAATCCTGAAATTTTATTCTCCATATAATATGCATTCCCTTCTAATCCGCGTAAAACAAATAATTTCGGTTTGGATTTACATATTAATACTCGCAGCTATCATATCATTTCAGCATTATTTCTGCAACATGATTATTTTTACAAACTAACAAAAACGCAATTTTTAGTCTAATATTTCATCGAGCTTTATAATAGCATTTGTAAGAACATTTACACCACGTACCATATCCTCATCTTCTGTAAACTCATCTTTTTGATGGCTGATTCCATTTATGCTTGGAACAAATATCATGCCGGTAGGTATTACATGTGCTATCGGACTTGCGTCATGTGAAGCCCAGCTAGGCATGCGGGGTGCTTCTATTTCCAAATCTTTGCTGACTTCTTCAATTGTTTCAATGATTTTTTCACTCAATTTTACCGGTGGCTTTTGTATGAAAAGTTCAGCCACTGCATTACAGTCATTTACTTGGGATACAATTTGCTTTAGCTTGTCTTCTGCATCTTTAATTTTTTCTTCTTGATCAGAACGAATTTCAACACTGAATTTAACTTCACCTGGAACAATGCAGGGATGCCCTGGCTCTACTTCAATATATCCTACATTACATACAACGCCTTTTTGATTTCTCATATACTCAAGCCATTTGTGGATAATAACAGCTGCGTCATACATGGCATCTTTACGCTCTTCCATTGGAGTTGTACCAGCATGATTGGAAACACCTTTAACAGTGCACATATATCTTGTTATCCCTACAATAGCTGTTGGTATGCCAACAGATAGGCCTTTTCTCCAAAGCACCGGCCCTTGCTCAACATGAAGTTCTAAATATGCACCGTACTTGTTTGGATCTGCTTTTGCTGCCTCTATATCTTCTTTTGTCAATCCTACTGCTTTTAAGGCATCTTGAGGTGGAAGTGACTTCACTTGACCCGAAAATGCACGGCTGCCAAAAGTACCGCCTAATGGGCCGCCTTCTTCTGCTATGAAACCTACAGCTTCTAATGAGTGTTTTAGTTTCTTCCCAGATTCTTTTATTGTTCTCAGTGCTTCAAGTGCAGCTATAACTCCTAATGCGCCATCTAAAATGCCACCAGCTGTAACAGAGTCAAGGTGAGAACCGGTCAATATTGTCTTTGCATTCGGGTCTGTTCCTTCTAGTTTCCCAAAAAGGTTGCCTACAGAGTCAATTCTTGTTTCAAGACCTGCTTCCTCCATTTTCTTCTTAACAAAATCTCTTACCTCATAATATGACTCTGTGTAAGCTTCTCTGTAAAGACCTTTGCCTTCCTTCCAGCCAATCTGCCCTTGTCTTTTCAAGTCTTCTAGGAATCGTTTGCTGCATAAGGAGGAATAACTTTATGATAAACATAAATGCCAAACGATTCCTAGAAGACTTGAAAAGAC